>CATKZA010000142.1 GCA_949841235.1 uncultured Clostridiaceae bacterium | reverse complement strand
GAAGGACTGCGAGAGTGCTTCTGGACCAGGTGGCAAAATCTCCGTATTTTTCCCTTGTTTTCTCATCAATACAAATCAGTTTAATATTGGAGCTTTGCTGATTTTTTTTGATCAGGGACTGATAGATGCGGTCGCTGACCAAATAGTTTATATCATTCAGGGGCTTGATATAGGTAAAGCCAACTGCGAATGCCGCAAAGAATAGCGACCCCAGCAGAAGATACACTCTGCGCTCTCCCCTCCCTAATTCTCTGATTCCTTTATTCATTTTGGTATACCTCGCTCCAGTTTACATAGTTTACTATATGGATATTCTGATTCTCCAGCACTTCGTAAAGATTGTCATAGACAGCCTTTAAGATATACTGGATGAATGGCGTGATATCCTGCAAGGAATTTTCGCTGTTCTCTAACGCCATATAGTATGCCTGGGATGTCTCATTGATGGTCTTGCTCAGCGTCAGGGCGCTGAAATTGGCCAGCCCGGAGCGGATGAGGAAATCGGATGTCAGCAGTCTGGCAATCCGTCCATTCCCATCGCAGAAGGGGTGCATATATGCGAAGTAAAAATGAATGATGGCGACTTTTATGTAGGGGGACTGAACGTTGTCCCCATGGTAAAAGGTAAAAAACTGCTTCATGCAGTAATCTAATAGTTCCACGTCCGGCGCGCTGTGGGTGCCCACCATCACGGTACCGGTGCGGAATTTGCTTCCCGACAGGCCCGGATTGTCGCAAACGCCGTCTGTGACAATCTCCCACAGGCGCACCAGGGTATCCTCGTTCCGCTTTGCCGTCAGATTGAGGAATTTTACAGCCCTGTAGGTGTTCAGGATCATCCGGTCTCCCTTGCGGTCCGTTCTCTTTGCACGGAAGATTTCGTTCAGTTCATCGATGGTGGTGTCTGCACCTTCGATGCGGCAGCTGTGAAAGGATTCTTTTTCAATGGAAATGTCTGTATCAATATCTGTCACGGAAATGTTTTGATACAGTCGATCAATGTCAGCCAATAATTTCTGGGGGATGGCGGCGGGACACCAGGACAGGGAGTAGCCCATGGCATCCCGGATGGGCAGCGTTTCCAGCTTGCTGCCTCTTTCTTCCAGAAGGCGGGCAGCAGTTTGGCTGCCCAGTTTCGCATCTCGCTCTAATATCTTATATTCCATGATTCATTCCCTGCTTTCTATCGTTTACTTCTCCATTCATGCCTCCACAAGCGGCACAAACAATGTATGCAAAGAATGCATGCTTTTTGCATTCTTCCTATGTGTATCTATCACTTTTTCTTCGCCCGGAAACGCTGGGTGGCATCTAGGATTTTCTTGCGGATGCGCAGGTTTTCCGGGGTGATTTCCAACAGTTCGTCCGTGTCGATAAACTCCAAGGCTTCCTCCAGGCTGAGGATTTTCGGGGGCGTGAGCTTGAGTGCTTCGTCTGCGCTGGAGGAGCGGGTATTGGTCAGGTGCTTGGTCTTGCATACATTCAGCTCAATATCGTCGGTTTTTCCGTTCTGGCCGATGACCATGCCGCCGTAGACTTTTTCCCCGGGACCTACGAAGAGGGTGCCGCGGTCCTGGGCGTTAAATAGCCCGTAGGCCACGGTTTCCCCGGATTCAAAGGCAATCAGGGAACCCTGCTTCCTGTAGGCGATCTCTCCCTTGTATGGCCCATATTCCTCGAAAACGGTGTTCAGCACTCCGTTTCCCTTGGTGTCCGTGAGGAATTCCCCGCGGTAGCCGATCAGCCCCCGGGAGGGGATGAGGAATTCCAGGCGGGTGAAGCCCCCGCCGATGGAGCCCATGCCCTGCAGCTCTCCCTTGCGGTTGCTCAGTTTCTCGATGACGCTGCCGGCAAACTCTTCCGGCACGTCGATAAATGCCCGCTCCATAGGCTCCAGACGCTTGCCCCGCTCATCGGTGCGGTACAGCACTTCTGCCTTGCTCACCGCAAATTCGTAGCCCTCCCGGCGCATATTCTCAATCAATACGGAAAGATGCAGTTCCCCCCTGCCGGAGACTTTGAAACTGTCCATATTGTCCGTCTCCTCCACCCGCAGGCTCACGTCGGAGTTCAGTTCGCTGAAAAGCCGCTCCCTGAGATGGCGGGAGGTGACGAACTTTCCCTCCTGCCCTGCCAGAGGGCTGTCATTTACCATGAAGTCCATGGAGATGGTAGGCTCGGAGATTTTCTGGAAGGGGATGGCTACCGGATTTTCCGGTGAGCACAGGGTGTCGCCGATGTGGATGTCGGAGATGCCGGAGATGGCGACGATGGCTCCCACGGTGGCCTCCTGCACTTCTACCTTTTGCAGTCCGTCAAATTCATAGAGCTTGCTGATTTTCACCTTGGTGCATTTATCCTTGTCGTGGGCGTTGACGATGACCACGTCCTGATTGACCCGGATGGTTCCGTTGTCCACCTTGCCCACGCCGATTCGCCCCACGTATTCATTGTAGTCGATGGTGCTGATCAGCACCTGGGTAGCGGCTTCCGCATCCCCTTCCGGAGCAGGGATGTAGTCCAGGATGGTATCGAAGAGGGGGATCATGTCCGCTCCCGGCTCGCTGTCGCTGTAGGAGGCCACGCCATCTCTGGCGGAGGCGTAGATGAAGGGGCAGTCCAGCTGTTCCTCATTGGCATCCAGGTCGATAAAGAGTTCCAGCACTTCGTCCACCACTTCCGCCGGCCGGGCTTCCGGGCGGTCGATCTTATTGATGCATACCACCACGGGCAGTTCCAGTTCCAATGCCTTCTTCAGCACGAACTTTGTCTGGGGCATGGCGCCCTCGAAGGCATCCACCACCAGTACCACGCCGTCCACCATCTTCAGTACCCGCTCCACCTCGCCGCCAAAGTCGGCATGGCCGGGGGTGTCTATGATATTGATCTTCGTATCTTTATAAGTAATGGCGGTGTTCTTGGAGAGGATGGTGATGCCCCGCTCCCTCTCGATATCGCCGGAATCCATCACGCGCTCTGCCACTTCCTGATTGGAGCGGAATACGCCGCTCTGCTTGAGCAGCTCGTCTACAAGGGTTGTCTTTCCGTGGTCTACATGGGCTATGATTGCAATGTTTCTCACGTCTTCTCTTCTCATCTTCATGGTTATAAATTACCTCATTTCTGTGTCGCATTTGCGCATGATGCAATGTTTGTGCGAGCAACGCGCAGTCACAAACTTGCCACACAAACTTTGTTTGTGTTTTCCACCTTTGTGCGCATGTTTCATGTTTGCCGGACACCTGATAGGCACCCACAAATAATTAGTATACTATATTTTTCTAAATATACAAGAAAAAACTGGGATTTCTATTTGTAATTTTCTGAAATATGTGTTATGCTAAGAGATAGTTACATGTAGTAACAGACCAGAGGAGGGGAACAAGGTGTACATGTCCTGGCTTTGATACGCAAGTTTCTCTCAGAAAGAGGGTGAATTACGAATGAACAAGAATGGGCAGATTGTAAATGTCATTGGCCATATCAACCCGGATACGGATTCGGTCTGTTCTGCCATTGCCTATGCCAGGCTGAAGCAGAGAATTGCTCCGGAGACTTACGTGGCTAAGCGGGCAGGGGAGATTAATGAGGAGACGCAGTTCGTGCTGCATAGGTTCGGGATGCCCGCCCCGGATTATATGACGGATGTGAGAACCCAGGTCATGGACATTGACGTGAGCCGGGTGCGGGGAGTGAAGCAAAATATTTCCCTGAAGATGGCATGGGAGATCATGCGCAGGGATGGCCTGCAGACCCTGCCGGTGGTGGATGGGGTGGGGCGGCTGAAAGGCTTGATCACCATTGAGGATATTGCGAAATCATACATGGAGGTCTATGACAGCAAGATCATAGCCAAGGCAGCAACCCCCTTTGTGAATGTGATCGAGGCGCTTTCCGGGGAGATGGTCCGGGGGGATGAAAAGGAGTCGGTTACCAAGGGGAAATGCCTGATTGCCGCCGCCAATCCGGATCTGATGGAGAACTATATCCAGGAGGGGGACATCGTCATTCTGGGAAACCGCTACGAGTCCCAGCTTTGCGCCATCGAGATGGATGCCAAATGCATCATTATCTGTGATGGCGCAAAGGCATCCTACACGATCTGCAAGATGGCGGAGGAGAAGGGGTGCTTTATTATCAGGACGCCCTATGATACCTTCACCGCATCCCGCCTGATCAATCAGAGCATACCCATTAGATATTTCATGAAGCGCCGGGATCTGGTCACCTTTGGGCTGGGAGAGTATCTGGATGACATCCGGGAGGTGATGGCGAAGAAGCGTTACCGGGATTTTCCGGTGCTGGACTGGTCGGGGAAGTATTTTGGCATGATTTCCCGCAGGCGGCTGCTGGGGGCTAGGAAGAAGCAACTGATTCTGGTGGATCACAACGAGGTCAGCCAGGCGGTGGACGGAATCGAGGAGGCGAAGATTCTGGAGATTATCGACCACCACCGCATCGGCAGTTTGCAGACGCTGGAGCCGGTAGTCTTCCGCAACCAGCCTTTGGGCTGTACCGCCACCATTGTCTACCAGATGTACCAGGAACATCATGAGAAGATTCCCGTGGGAATTGCGGGGCTGCTGTGCTCCGCCATCCTGTCGGACACGCTGATTTACCGTTCCCCCACCTGCACCGAGGTGGACAGGAGAGCGGCGGAGGAGCTGGCTTCCATTGCAGGCATTCAGGTGGAGGAGTACGCCAAGGAAATGTTTGCGGCGGGAAGCAATCTCTCCGCCAAGTCCTCCGAGGAGATTTTCTATCAGGACTTCAAGAAATTTGAAGTGGGGGGTACCACCTTTGGCGTGGGGCAGATTAATTCCATGGATGCGGATGCGCTGGAGGCAATCAAGGACAGGTTGAATCCATATTTGAAGAAGGCGATGGAGGATCATGGAATTTCCATGATTTACTTTATGCTGACGGATATTATGCGTGGAAGTACGGAACTCCTCTATGCGGGGGATGATGCCAGGGAGACGGCGGTGGAGGCTTTCCATCTGCCCAAGGATGCGGAGAAAATTCTGCTGGATGGCGTGGTTTCCCGGAAAAAACAGTTGATTCCACCTATGATGATGACTTTGCAGGAGAAATAAACATGTGCATTCCAGCGCTGGAAGTGTAACGCATTAACAATGCGTTTGCATTAACGATGCGTTGGCATTGAAAATGCGTTTTGGTTACTATGAACGGCGAAGCCGAGAATAGCAACATAAACAGTTTGTTTAGATCCCATACACAAGGAACATATGAGAGAAAGTACCTTATTTTGGTATAGTGACATCACAGAAGAGAGAATAATTATTACATAGATTAAAATTCAAGATACATATGAGAAGGTCTTATTGATAGATGCAAATGTATGTCGGCACAAGAGTGCCAAAAGAACGTCTGGCAAGAAGAAGATATTAGAAGGCAGTTGGTGTTACTTAGATGATAGTTCAGAGAATAGGGATACAGTGTGTGTCGGCATGGCGCTCTCTATCGCCATGCCGGGAAAAGGGGATGTGAAGAAACAGGTCGAAGCAGAGAGAGATTTCTTAGAGGATGACGGCATCATCCGAAAAAAGTATTTTTGTTCCGAATTTTGTT
>CATKZA010000141.1 GCA_949841235.1 uncultured Clostridiaceae bacterium | reverse complement strand
AATATGATTATTCCCCAGATTGCCAGAAACCTGACTCGATCAGGAAACTTGGAGATAGCGGAGCATTGCCCAGTGTGCGGAGGCCCTACTCGGATTCATCGGGAGAATGACGTGGAGGTGCTGCTCTGCGACAATGAGGATTGTCTGGCAAAAAAGGTGAAGTCAATCTCCCATTTTGTGAGCAGGGATGCCATGAATATCGAGGGGATGAGCGAAGCGACCATCGAGAAGTTTCTGGAGCGGGGGATTCTGCACCGCTTGGGAGATATTTTCCGGCTGGAGGAGCACAGGGATACCATAGTGGAGATGGATGGATTTGGAGAGAAGTCTTATGAGAGGCTGGTCAGGGCGGCGGAGGCCGCCAGAGAGACTACGGTGGCCAGATTTCTCTACAGCCTGGGGATACCGAATATCGGCCCCGCCAATGCCAGGATGATCTGCCAGGCCTTTGGGCAGGATTTTGACAGGATACGTCATGCTACGCAGGAGGAACTGGTGGAAGTGGATGGGGTTGGGGATGTGATTGCCCAGTCCTTCGAGGCGTTTTTTGCCAGGGAGGAGAATCTTGCCGTCATTGATGATTTGCTTGGGATCGTTACATGGCAGGAGCAGGCGGGCAATGAAAGTGAGCAGGAGCAATCGCTGGAGGGAATGAACTTCGTGGTGACGGGAAGCGTGGAGCATTTTGCCAACCGAAGCCAGGTGAAGGAGGCGGTACAGCGGCTGGGGGGCAAGGTGACCGGCAGCGTCACTTCCAGAACCAATTATTTGCTGAACAATGACATTGCAAGCAATTCTGCGAAGAATAAGAAGGCCAAGGAATTGGGCGTGCCTATCATTACGGAGGAAGAGTTTATCCGGCGGTGGGTGACGGAAGAAATGAAGCAGGATTTGGGGATTGAATAATGTGTCTGTGAACGATGGTGGGGATTGCAATCTGATGAAATGTGTACTTTTTAGTGCTGAATGTGCCACGCATTGACAATATGTCGACATTGAAAATGGGTTTTGGTTTACCATGAACGGCTACGTTGTAAATAGTAACTAAGATTCGTTGGAATCATGCTAACTCATGGCGATGATGGCAGTTGACGGAGAATGAAAGGAAAGGGGCGATGATATGCCGATTAAAGTGAAAAATAATTTGCCTGCCAAGAAGGTGATGGAGAGGGAGAATATCTTTATGATGGATGAAGTCCGGGCAGTTTCCCAGGACATTCGTCCGTTGCAGATTGCGGTGCTGAATCTCATGCCCTTGAAGGAGGACACGGAGGTGCAACTGCTCCGCAGTCTGTCTAATACTCCGCTGCAGCTGGTCATTACCTTTCTGGCTACGGCATCCTATCTTGGGAAGAATACTCCGGAAAGCCACCTGAATGAGTTTTATAAGACTTTTGAGGACGTGAAGGATAGAAGGTTCGACGGGCTGATCATTACCGGGGCTCCGGTGGAGCAGATGGAATTTGAGGAGGTGCAGTACTGGGAGGAATTGACCAGAATCATGGAGTGGTCCAAGCGCCATGTGAGCAGTACCTTTCACATCTGCTGGGGAGCCCAGGCAGGACTTTATTATCATTATGGCATACATAAGCATATGCTGGATCGGAAAGTCTTTGGCATCTATGAATTTCAGGTGCATCATCGGAAGGATCCCCTGCTTCGGGGATTTGACGATGTGTTCTTTGCGCCCCATTCCCGCTATACTTATATGAATCATGAAGAGATTCGGGAATGCGAGGGGCTGCGGGTGCTGGCGGATTCCCCGGAGCTGGGGGAGTGCATCGTGATTTCCAGGGATCGGCGGCAGGTGTTCGTGCTGGGGCATCTGGAATATGACCGCCTGACTTTGGATTCCGAATACAAGAGGGATCTGAAGAAAGGGATTCCCATTGACTTGCCGGTGAATTATTATCCTGGCGATGACTGCAATGTGCGGCCGCTCCTTCGCTGGCGGGGGGCATGCAATGCCCTGTATTCCAACTGGGTGAATTACTACGTATACCAGGAGACGCCCTACGAGTGGGAGTAAATGCGCGGGAAGAAAATGATATCAGCCAGATATGCAGGATTCAAAACAGCATCACATAAGGGGGGCAAAAATGAACAACAAAGTATATGAGTATGATGGAGAAATCGTGGGCATACCCGAAAAAGGCGGGGCATATGTTAAATTTCCATGGAACATTCGGGAAGAATTTGGAAAAGGCAGAGTGAAAGTCCACGCCACGTTTGATGGAGAGCCATATGACGGGAGCGTTGTAAATATGGGTATAAAGAATGATGATGGCACAGTCTGCTATATCATAGGAATAAAAAAAGAGATACGCAAAAAGATCGGAAAACAGCATGGAGATATCGTGCATGTTATGATACAGGCAAGGGAATGACAAAAAATGCTGTCTGGAACTTTCCTTGTGGATTGCCAGTGGTGGCATAATAGAGAGAAAGTTTATATTTAGTGGCGGTATATGCGAAAGGTAAATCAGCCACTTTTTTGATATGTGTTGGTTGAGCCGACAACTGGGCTGAATATGGGAACAAGGGTGGCTGTATGGAATTGGTGAGTCTGAGTCAACGAACTCGTATATACCTGTACGCTTTGATTCGTAAGTTTATAGCATGGAAAAATACATGATGCAGGTGAGAGGGAAATTGAGGGGATTGGGAGAGGCGGTTCAGCAATACGATCTCAATCCGACTGATTAGAAAGTATCCAGGTCAGAAAAAGTTTTCAACTTTACTTTTTTGATATTTTAAAATATAATTATGATACAAAAGTATCACTTAACAGTATAGCGGTTAATTTACAAAGGATGAGATGAGCAGATTTGGAAGCCATGCATCTTATTATGTTTGTGGCAGAAGATATAGAAAATGATTTGATGCTTGGGCTAAAGGCTTCTTTTTCTGATATCAATTCAGGAGCAGAGGGATTAATGTATGTTTATGATGCGGGCTGGGACTGTTGATGTGAAATTGTTGCCCGGAGAGGAAGATATGGCCACGTGGAATTATGTGAGTGGATGGATTTATGCAAAGGGATGTGGCTTTCTGAGGCAAAGGATTTGGGAGGAGGTGGAAAGATTTAGCAAATAAGATGTAGGACAAAGGGTGGGAGGAGATGCAAAGGATGGCTATATAAAAAACAAAGGAGAGTGTGATATGAAGAGGAATTTTTATTTGAGGAAATGTACCGGCATTGCTTTGATTTTAGCAATGATTGCTGGCCTGTTGCCGGCGGAGACTACTATGGCGGCAAAGAAGGTGGCCATTAGCAAGAAAGCAATTACGTTGACAGCGGGCAAGAAAACCACGTTGAAATTAAAAAATATAAAAAAATCTCAAAAAAAGAAAGTGAAATGGACATCGTCCAAGAAGAGCGTGGCTGCGGTAAATCAGTCCGGCAAAGTGACGGCGAAGAAAAAGGGCATTGCTAAAATTACTGCAAAATATGCAGGGAAAAAGTATACGTGCAAAGTGACCGTGAAGGCGAAGGCGGTAAAGAAACCAAAGCCGACAGATGAGCGTAATTCGGAGTCGAATGCATCATCTACAGACAAACCGAATGCAGTTCCTACGGCAAAACCATCGGGCAAATTGAATAAAACTTCTCTAAGCATTGACTTGACACAGACCTGTCAGTTATCTTTGTCTGGTGCGATAGCGAAAAAATGGAATAGTTCAGATGAAAAAATGGCAACGGTTGTAGATGGACTGGTTACGCCACATCGATCAGGAGTTGTTACTATTACATGTGAAGATACCCAAGGCTTTGTGTACTCATGCAAAATTAATATTGTATATCCCGACATTAAATTAGTGCCTAATAAAATTTATAAGCGCACTATAGGTAGGGAAAATTTTTACAGCATGGATTTCCTTGTGGCGAACAACTGTGGTTATGATATATTTTTTGGAGGGAAAGAACCGTGGACAGATGTGGAGTCTACTGTAGCTTTCTATTATAAATACGGTTATGATGATATGACAGCAGCGTTTATGTTGATAGAAACCGCTCCTTTTGATATTTCGCAGGGTGCGAATCCAACGATTAAATGTAGAAAGAATGAAGTTTCGACAGTATATGCATTTCAAGGAAAGACCCTGTATACTCCAGTAGCCTCAAGCGAATTTATGTGGGCAATTACAATCAATGGAATCAAATATAGTGTGCTTACAGATTTTTATGGAGATATCATTGCGATGGTTTCATGGGGGCATTCAGACATATAGAATGTAAGACTGTGTTTCGAGTATAAGAAACCTTTTTGGATATCTGTCTCGTTGGTATTTGATAAAACCATGCTATCAACGAGACAAGACAGATTGTTTTCATATTATTTCATGGACTCCCGCAGTTCCCGGAGGTCGATGCACCTGGCAATGACCAGCACGGCAAAATAAACGATGCAGATGGCAAGGCAGAAGGCTCCCAGGGTGCCGATGGCCAGCCATCTGCTTTTTTGCATGGGAAATAGGGGGTATAGGAGCCGGGAGAGGCATCCCAGTGCCAGGAGGCAGCTGCCGGGGATCAGGAAGTCCTTCTCCAGGGACAGGCAGATATAGTTTTTCAGGTAGAGCCATTCCAGTATGGTTATGAGGATCTGGCTGATAAGGGAGCCCATCAGGTAGGCGTGTATTCCGAATTGTGGCACTAAGGCAATGAGGAAGTAGATTTTTACAATCAGGCTTGCCACCGTGATGAAGAAGGTGAGCTGGGTCTTTCCCAGGCCATTGATGACACTGGTGAATGTGGTGGAGAGGTAGAGGAAGGGGCATAGCCAGGAAAGCACCAGAATGAAACTGCCTGCCGTGTCGTTCTGGAAGAGGACGCTTCCAAAGTCCCGTCCGAAGAGGAGAAAGAGGCAGGTGAACAGGTAGCCGATTAGGAGGCTGTACTTTCCGGAGAGGGTGACATAGCGGCTGATCAGGGAGGTGTGCCTTTCTGCCTGGGCAGAGGCGATGGCGGGCAGCAGCATGACGGCAAAGGAATTGGTTACGGTGGAGGGAAAGAGGATGAAGGGCAGGGCAATGCCTGTCAGGATGCCGTAGATTCCCAGGGCATCCGCCGGGGAGAGTCCGAACTTTTTCAGGGCGGCGGGGATGAATACGGCCTCCACGCTGTGAAGCAGGGACAGCACCAGTTTTGTGCTGGTGAGGGTGATGAAGAGGAAGAGGAGGCTGGAGAGTACAGGGGAGGCGGGAGAAGTGTTTAGGGCGAAAAGTTTTCTCTTAGCCATGGCACCCATGCTGGTGACAGATAGGTCGAAATTTCGGGAGGCTTGGAGGTTCTGATATAGCTGCCAGCAGTTGTATAGGCAGGCTCCCACTTCGCCCACTACGGTGCCGATGACGGCAATGCGGCATCCTGCCTCTTCGGAGAGGGAGAGGAATATACATACGCCCATGACAAAAAACACCCGCAGCAGCTGCTCCAGCATCTGGGAGACTGCGGGAACTTTGGCAGAGTTTTTGCCATAAAAGTATCCATTGATGCAGGCGGAGATGCCGCAGAAGGGGAAGAGCAGACAGAATAGCTTCAGGTAGGGGGCGCAGGCGGGTTCCAAGAGCAGCCGGCTGGAGATGAAGGATGCTCC
>CATKZA010000140.1 GCA_949841235.1 uncultured Clostridiaceae bacterium | reverse complement strand
TATGTAAATGCCATGATCTGCAAGTGCAGCTCTGCAAAAATCACCCTCGATACTGCAATTTCCTGCCGCTATTATGCATCTTCATCCTGCATATCCAGATCATCCCCCATGAACTCCCGATTGGAGACGCGCTTCTTATCCCGGCACTCCTCCACCAAGCGGGAGATTGTCTCCTTCACCCTGTCCACGTCCTTCACATTCTTCAATTCAAAATTCCCCAGAGATTTGTCTGCTGAAGATACCGTGATGGTTCCCATGCCAAAAATCTTCTGCCACAGGGTCTTGGACTTGGTAATGTCCATGATCCGATACAGCCGCACCTCGTCCTCCTCCGTTTTCAGCAAGCCCGTAGTGATAAACAAGCGATCCTGGGTCAGGGCGTACTTGGTAAATGTCCATGGAAGCCCCAGAAAATTCCGTTTCCTATCCTTCCAAACATATGTCATTTCTTCCATCATGCTACATTTCCTCCAGTTTAAAATTTCTCCACAAAGTGATGTTTGCTCATATTCCAATACTTATTATATACAAAATCATCATTGCCGTCAAAATCAAACTAGCCTTCCTGCTGCTGGTACTTCGCAACCACCAAGCCAACTGCAAAAATCGCCGCCACGAAAAGCATCTGCATGCCATATGCCTGCCAAATCTGAATCCTGATCGTTCCATTAATCTTAGAATAACGCATCAGAAACTCATTGACAACCTCGTACCAGTAAACAGGAATAAATTTTGCCAAGGTCTGCACCTCCCGGGAGAGTAAATCTATGGGCATGAACACACCTCCCAGAAAGGAGAACGCCAGAGACAGGGGCGTGATGCACATGGTTACCGCCATCTCCCTTTTTGCCAAAAGCCCCACCAAAAATGCAATCGCAAGGGCTAAGAGCATATCGATCAAAAGATTGAGAAGGTAGTACGGAAACAAGCCATCAGATAGAAAACCTCTGCCAAAGCACATCACTGCCCCTGACACGGTAGCGGCAAGCACCATAAGCCCCACCAGGAAGATTGCCAGAACCCCCTCGGCATTCTGCCTTGCAAGGGGGATGGCCGAGGCCATCATGCGATTCTTCACCTGCCTTTTGCGGAAGGCAAAGACCACTGATGCCACGCCGCTTCCCAAGCCGGCAATCAGCATATAGGGCACGCATCGGAAGAAATTGCTGTAATTGCCATTCTCCCCATGGAGATTCATCACGGACACCTTCGCCTTCGGGGCATCCTGAATCTTTTGATACCCTTCCTCCATGGTATATCCTGCATTCTGATAATCCAGGATGCCAGCCAGCAGCTGGCTCAGCTGCTGCTCCACATACGTGCCGTCAAAGTTTCCCGGCGCCTGGGTCATCTCGATGACATTCTCTCCCTTTCCCGCATGCTCCCCCATTCCCTTGGGAATGCGCAGCACCAAACTCGCCTGCTGATAATACAATGCCTCATACAGTTTATTCTTATCATATTCCGCCTCGGTGACCTTATGATGCTTTTTCAGGTAATCCGCAACAATTCCGGAAAGCTGGCTGTCATCCTCATCTACCAGCATAATCTTCACCTGATTCGCCGTAAATCCCTTTTCCACGCTGCTGCCGGAACTGAGGGATATGGCCACGGCAAGGACGGAGAAAATCCCCACATACATTAAGATTTGCTTCGCATATTTCCTTACCATCAATAAATATCCCTTAAATACTGTCATAACGAACCCTCCTCATCTTATAAAATGCCGTTCCGAAAAAGGCCAATGCCAATGCCACAAGGGTCACGATATCCCTGATGAACCTGGCATCGTCAGGAAACATGGTAATGCTGTACAAGGCATCGGTAATCAGAGATGCGGGATTAATCCTGTTTATGATGGGGCAGGACTGCTCCAGCACGCCCTTGATATCGCTGATCATCAGCCCTGACAGGAAACTGCTGAAAAGCCCTGTCAGCGTCAATATCCCCGTCTTTACCCCCTCGCCGATCCTAGTCATGCTGCCGACCCACACTCCGATGGCAACCCCCATCAGGCAGCCCACAAAGGCAATCAGAATCATCCTGGGCCAATCATTGCCAATTTCCAGCTTTAATACAAATCTCATATAGCACATCAGCAGAACTGACACTACGAAATCCACCGCAAAGGCAATTCCCACATCACACAGAAACATTTTCATCTTGCTGGTGGAGGACACCATCCTCCTGGCTCCCACTGCTCCCACATTGCCCTGCAGCTGGGTGGCGATATCCATCCCCAGATAGCACCCGAAGAGGCAGGTCATGGCAATTACCGCAAAGAAATACTGGATAAATGGATCCGGCTTCTCTCCCCCCAAAGCGCCTTCCTCCACATAGACGGCACTGGCATTCTTCATCATAGATACCATTGCCGCTGCCTGGTTCTCCGGCTTTTCCCTGCCCACGTCAGAAAGAAAATTCATCCTGCTCTGGAACTGCTCCATAATCACCTGGAGAACGCTCTGTTCCAGCCCATTCTCAGCCACAAGCAGTTCCGGCTTCTCTCCCGCAATGAAAATCCCGCTGATTTTTTCTTTCTCTAACTTCTTCTCCGCCTCTCCCCTAGTCATCTCCTCCACGGTAATGAGTTTTTCCTCCGAATCTTCCAGCATGGTCAGGACGCTCTTTAGCGCCATGGCCTCCGCCCCCTGATCCTCCATCACCAGCGCCGTCTCCATGGTATCCGGCGTTGTACTTATCCCGCCAAATGCCATATACATCAGCGTAGTGAGGATAAAGGCAAATATAAAGGACCAGAACACCGTAGTCTTCTCCCTCAACGTAATCCTTCCCCGATATTTCATAAGATGCAGCATATCTCTTCCTCTCCAATCCAGTGCGATATCGCCCCGAAGGACCATTCGCATCTATGTTCATGCACAGCGTGCCTGCGGGCAACTAGTCCCGCAGTTCCTTTCCCGTAATCTCCAGAAACACGTCGTTCAGCGTAGGCAGTTCCGAATACACCTTTCCAAAGGAAATATCCTGCTCCTGCAAACTCCCCAGCACCCGTATCAGATTGTGCTTGGCGCTGCTGCACCGCACCACCAGCTGATTTTCCCCATAATCCACCGCAAAGACATGGGGAAGTTCCCGCAATCTCCCCAGCTGCTGCTCCTCCAGCCCAACGCCTTCGATGGTAATGGTCTCCCCCGTCTTAATCATATTCTTCAACTCTTCCTTCGTCCCCTGGGCAATGCACCTGCCGTGATCCAGAATGGCAATCCGGGTGCAAATCTGCTCCACCTCTTCCATGTAATGGGAGGTGTAGATAATCGTTGCCCCCTCCTCGTTCAATCGGCAGATATTTTCCAGAATCTTGTTGCGGCTCTGGGGATCCACCGCCACCGTAGGCTCATCCAGAATGATGATTTCCGGCTTGTGGACAACCCCGCAGGCAATGTTCAGTCTCCGAAGCAGCCCTCCCGACAACTGCTTGGGACGCATCTTCCGATGGCTCTCCAGCTCCACAAAAGCAATCGCCTCCTCCACATACTGCCTCCGCAGATCCTTATCCTTTACATACAGCCCGCAGAAATAATCAATATTCTCCACCACGGTCAGTTCCTGGAATACCGCCACCTCCTGGGGAACGATGCCAATCTTCGCCTTCAATGCATAATTGTCAGGGCGCATCTCCTGTCCCTGAATGGTAATATCCCCCTTGTCGTAGCGCAGCAATGCGAGAAGGCAGTTAATCGCCGTCGTCTTGCCGCAGCCGTTCGGACCCAGCAACCCGAAGATTTCCCCCTTCTGTATCTCCAGGTTGAGATGATCCAGAGCCACCAGCTCCCCATATCTCTTTACCAAATTTTCAATCCGTATCATAAAAAACCTCCATTCCTGCCACAGTCCGGCAAATATGCCTGCACCGCAGACACAAACAGCAAACGAAAAAGGCCGATTAAATCCTTTCGTCTTTCACACTACACAGTATACAGAATTCCTAACAGCCAGGGTAGTGCCATGTGTCAATTTCTCCCTGTGACATTTGTCATAATCTCGACCCTATTGTACCGTCCTGCTGATATTTGATAACACTACAACGCAATCCGATGTTGTAAATGGCAAATCGGTCAAGCCTGCAAAAGATGAAATATTCTTGCTTTTATGATATAATAAGTCCTGACGGACTTATATTAAAAGTTGCTTCGCAACTTTAGGTCATGCCAGAAATCGTGGCATAAATTATGATATAATAATAAGCGGATCGAGCAAGCGTGCTTGTGAGGGCGCAACGAAGAAAAATTACAAGAAACTGCTTGAAATGTATTGATGCATTGGCATGTCTGCGAAAAGGCAGGCCAATGCCGTGATGGGAGGTTAGAACATGCAGCGAATCTATTGCAATCTTATTCTGGGCGCTTACTGCCTCTTCGCATTCTTCTACCTCACCATCACCACCTTTACCGTAGCAGGGCTTATGGGCGCAGTCACTCTGCTGTGCCTCTCCCTCTACTTTGATAGAAGGGCATTTACCCGCATGCTCTTTACCTGCTACATCCTCCCAGGATTCCTCTTTCCGGAAATCTATCTCTTCTTTCCTATCCTGCTATTGGAACTGAGCCGCATGAAACTATATGCGCCCATGGCTCTGGCCGCATTGGGGTTTTCCATCCATTTTCCGCCTCTGGATTTCCTCCATCTCGCCAGCCACTCCCCTTCCACCGGCCAGGGCATCTTTTCCCGCCAGGCAGATATCACGCTGGAGAACCTGTGCTATGTCCTGCTGGGGTGCATGATCGCCCTTGCCCTGGACATCCTATGCAAAAAGGTAGAGGAACTGGAACAGCAGTACAAGAAAACCCGGGACGACAGCGCAGAGCGGAACTTTCTCTTGCAGGAAAGGAATCGCCTATTGATAGAAAAGCAGAATTATGAAATCCATACCGCCATACTTCAGGAACGCAACCGCATCGCCAGAGAGGTTCACGACAATGCAGGACACATGCTTTCCCGCTGCATCCTTCTCGCAGGAATGATTAAAACCACGAATACAGATGAAAAATGCAAAGATTCCCTAAGAATCTTAGATGAAGAACTGGCAAAAACCATGGATACCATTAGAAATAGCGTGCATGACTTGCACAAAGAAGCCATAGACTTGGAGGAAAAAATCCGAGAACTCCTGTCAGATTTCTCCTTCTGCCCGGTAGTTTTTGACTGCGATTTGGGGAAAGCCATTCCTCCCGATCTCAAATTCGCCTTTCTCGCCATCACAAAAGAAGCACTGACAAATATCGCCAGACACAGCAATGCCACCAACGCCCAAATCCGCATGATGGAACATCCTGCCATGTACCAGCTGGTCATCACTGACAATGGGACTGTTCAAGAGGAGACCCAACCACAGGAAAAGGGCATGGGACTTCACAATATCAGAGACCGGGTCAATTCCCTTCACGGCACCCTGCAAATTCGCTGCGAGAAAGGATTCCGCATCTTTATTTCCATCCCAAAGACAGCGAATCCCACAGGCAACAACATATAGATAAGTCCACGGATTGCTCCATGCTTCGCATTCTCGCAATCCTAACAGGCATTCGCAATCCGGGCAGTCGCAAACATAAATAAGCAATGTGCTTATTTATGTTATTGCATCATACCTGTTGT
>CATKZA010000139.1 GCA_949841235.1 uncultured Clostridiaceae bacterium | reverse complement strand
GCGGCCGGAGGTGGTGGGGGATGGCGTTTCCCAGAGCCTGATGCGCTTTGTGTACATGATGGATGCGCCTACCAATCTCTTTCCTTCTATTCACTGCCTGGTGAGCTGGCTGTGCTTTGCGGGCATTCGGAGCAGGAAAGATATACCAGCTTGGTATAAGGTTTTCTCCTGCATTTTCGCAATTCTGGTGTTTGCCTCCACTTTGTTTACCAAGCAGCATTATATCGTGGATGTAATTGTGGGTGTACTTTTTGCAGAAATGTGTTATTATATCGGTAACCATACTATGCTTTATCAAAAAGTGATGCGGGTATTCGATCAAATAAACAGGAAGGTGTTTGGGGAAAGTTTTCATGAAGAATAAAAAGGCGATATTAAACATACTTTTTTTACTGCTGGTATTTGGATTAACCATATATTATGTATTCAGGGGCGAGGACATGAATGCCCTGCGTGAGTATTTGAGGCAGTCTAAAGTGGAATACTGGGTTGCGGGAGTTGTTTTGGTGGTGCTGTTCATTCTCAGCGAGTCGGTGATTATCTTTTATATGATGCGGTCGGTAGGACAGCCTGTGATACTGACCCATTGCTTTTTGTATTCCTTCGTGGGATTTTTCTTCAGTGCCATTACGCCATCGGCCACGGGAGGGCAGCCGGCTCAGCTGTACTTTATGAAGAAGGACAAGCTGTCCATGTCGGTGTCCACGCTGATTCTCATGGTGGTTACAATTACCTACAAGGCCGTTCTGGTGCTGATTGGCCTGCTTGTGATGATATTCCGCCCCAGGGAGATTATGGAATTTCTGGCGCCTGTGATGGGCTGGTGCTATCTGGGGGTGGCGTTGAATGTATTCTGCGTGACTTTTATGATGATACTGGTATTCCATCCCACTCTGGCAGAGAATATTCTGATCGGCGGCCTGAATCTGATTGGGAAAGTGGTGCATTTGAAGAAGCAGGAGCAGTGGCGGAGGAAGATTCATTCCTCTATGGAAAAGTATCGGGATGTGGCGGATTATCTCAGGAAAAATAAGATGGTAATCACTAACGTGCTTTTAATTACCATTGTGCAAAGGTGCATGTGGTTCTTCATTACATATCTGGTCTATGTCTCCTTCTCTTTGGAGGGCGTGGGACCGGTTGCCATAACTACCTTGCAGGGGATGATTTCCGTATCTGTGGATATGCTTCCCCTTCCCGGTGGCATGGGGATTAGCGAGAACTTGTTCTTGCAGATATTCCGGCCGATTTGCGGGAAGGAATATGTATTGCCCGTGATGGTGGTGAGCAGGGGGATTAGCTACTATACCCAGTTGATTATCAGTGCATTGCTGACCGGAGTGGCATATCTTACTATAGGAAGGCAAGATGAAAACAAAGGCGGGAGCCGGAGGGAGTAGCCGGCGACGCAGGAATGAGGATAGGGATGAATAAGAAGAGATTGATTGGATTTTATGATTATACGGTAGTGCTTACATACATCGGGCTGTCCATCTCGGTGATTGGCATGACCCAGGCGATTGACGGGAAGTTCCGCAGTGCCATCGTCTGCCTTGCCTTGTCCGGGCTGTGCGACATGTTCGATGGAAAGATTGCCAGGAGCAAGAAGAACCGCATGGAGGAGGAGAAGCTGTTCGGCATGCAGATTGACTCCCTCTGCGATATGGTGTGCTTTGGGATGTATCCTGCCATGATCTGCTGGCTTTTGGGGGTCAAGGGATTGCTGGGGTGGGCATTGATTTGCTTCTACTGCATCTGTTCCGTGATTCGCCTGGGATTCTTTAACGTGCTGGAGACGAAGCGGCAGCGGGAGGAAGACGGAGCCAACAAATATTACCATGGACTGCCGATTACTTCTATGGCGATCGTGCTTCCTCTGGTATTCATGATTCAGGTGTTTGTGAGCAATGCGGTGTTTATCTGTGCGCTGTATCTGTCCCTGTTTGTGGTGGGATTGCTGTTTATCTTGGACTTCAAGCTGAAGAAGCCAAACAATATGGTGCTAACCATTCTGGTATTGGTGGTGGCAGTGGCCGTGGTGATTATGATACTGTTCTCCCAGTTCCATATACCGAAGTGGAAGTTCCCGAATATTGGCTTCTTCGACTGGCTCAGCAGAAGCGTTACACATCGTTAATGGGAGTTCTGGTTTCCTATGAACGGCGAAGCTGTGAATAGTAATGAGATATATGAGCAGTCAGCAATAGCAGTGTTAGAAAGGAATGGATAGTTGTATGAAGAGTAAGGACAGGCAGGGAAATGTGGTATCTGCCAATGAGGGGCAGGACAAGGTGATTCAGGGGCTATATGGCACGGCGGCGGGAAGGCAGGCGTTGAAGGTGCTTACCAATCCGCTGGTGTCCAGGCTGGGGGGGAGGTTTTTTGATTCCAAGATGTCCGTCCCGCTGGTTTCGCCCTTTATCGAGAGGAACCATATTGCCATGGAGCAGTATGAGGAGGAGGACTACGAGAGTTACAATCATTTCTTTACCCGCCGGGTCAGAGAGGGGGAGAGGGTGTTCTCTCCCGATCCTCATGTGCTGTGCGCACCCTGCGACAGTAAGCTGACGGTGGTTCCCATCACCCGGGAGGGGACGTTTGCCGTGAAGAATACCATTTATACGATGAACAGCCTTCTTCGCAGTGATCGGCTGGCGGGGAGATATTTGGGAGGGACACTGTTGATTTTCCGTCTGACAGTGGATGATTACCACCATTACTGTTACGTGGACGGAGGGAAGAAGACTAGGAATTTCCATATTCCCGGCGTGCTTCACACGGTGAATCCCGCAGCCAATGACGAGTATCCCATTTATACGGAGAATGCCAGGGAATTTTCTATTTTGCAGAGTGAGAACTTTGGAAAGGTGCTGATGATGGAGGTGGGCGCTCTGATGGTGGGAAGGATCGTGAACCATCATGAGGAGGAGGAAGTCAGCCGAGGAATGGAGAAGGGATATTTTGAATACGGCGGCTCTACTGTGATTCTGGCATTCCAGCCGGGGCGGGTTGTGCTGGACGGTGATATTTTGAAGAATACGGCGGATGGCTTTGAGACCGTGGTGAGGATGGGCGAGGCCATCGGAAGGAAGAGGGAGCGTTAGATGAATACGCCGATTATTGATTTTATAAGGGAATATCAGGAGAGAGAAGGAACGAGATTTCACATGCCCGGTCATAAAGGGCATGTGTTTTTTGGATGGGAGCCTTTTGATATTACGGAGATCCCCGGGGCGGACGTGCTGCATCAGGGGCAGGGAATTATCCGGGAGAGCGAGAGGAATGCGGCCAGGCTATTCGGCGCAGGGGGGACTTTTTATTCTACGGAGGGTTCCACCCAGTGCATTAAGGCCATGCTTGCGATTCTCTGCATGGAGCGGGGGCATTGCGTGGGCGGGAAATGCCAGAGAGGAGGATATCAGGGCGGAGGATACCTGGATGGGGAACGCCAAAGGATGTCTCGCCCTTGGATACTGGCGGCGAGGAATGTCCATCGCAGCATGGTGGATGCCTGTGCCCTGCTGGATCTGGATGTGAGGTTTCTCTGGGGGGATAGCCCTGGCAGTCTGTGCAGTCATGTGATTTCTCCCCGGCAGCTGGAGGAGGCGCTCCGCCAAGGGGGGGATAGGCCTCTGGCGGTGTATGTGACTTCTCCGGATTACTTGGGGCAGATGGAGGATATTGGAAATCTCTCTCGCATTTGCAATAGGGAGGGGATTCCCTTAGTGGTGGACAATGCTCATGGGGCCTATCTTCATTTTCTGAAGGAGAAATGCCATCCCATGGATCTGGGTGCCGCCATGTGCTGTGATTCCGCCCACAAGACCTTGCCGGCATTGACCGGCGGAGCCTATCTCCATGTGCATCCCCGGTTCGGGGAGAGGTTTCTGCCCTATGCGAGGCAGGCCATGCTGCTCTTTGGCTCCACCAGCCCCTCCTATCTGACATTGCAGTCTCTGGATTACTGCAATGCCTATCTGTCTGAGGGCTATGAAGAGAGACTGGAGGAGACGCTGGAACGGGTGAGGGAGTGGAAGAGGATGTTTGGGGAGGCGGGGGGCAGGGTGCTTCCCTCCGAGCCGCTAAAGATCGTTCTTGACACGGCTGGTCATGGATATTCGGGCAGGGAGATTGGGGAGGAATTGCGCAGTTATGATATAGAATGCGAGTATGAGGATCAGTCTTTCGTGGTGCTGATGGTTACGCCGGAGAATACTTCCAGAGATTGGGAACGTCTCCGGGAATGGGGGAAGAATACCAGAATGCTGTGGCATCCCCAGGAAAGGATTCCCGTGGCAGCGGGAGAGCGGCTTCTATCTAAGCGGGTGATGAGCATTCGCCAGGCAGCGTTCTCCAGAAGCGAGATGGTTCCCGTGGAGCAGGCGGCGGGCCGGGTGTGTGCCGCAGAGACGGTTTCCTGTCCCCCGGCAGTGCCTATCGCCATCTGCGGCGAGGAGATTACCCGGGCGATGGTGGGGGAATTTAAGAAATTTGACGTAAAAGAGGTTTCCGTGGTCTTGTAATGTGAAAATCCTTTTGCTATACTCATAAGATAGATGGAGTTTGACTTGCGGGGTTGCGATGCGCAGTTCCTAGCAATTTGCAATGCTCTGTATCTGAAGAAGAAGGAATGAAATTGATTAAATCGCAGTGAATGGAAGAGGATTGCATGAATTGCGGTGAATCCAATGTTGAATTAGGAAAGACTTGCAGTGAAAGGTAACGGCGAGCAGGCGAAGATTACAGCGAACGGTAACGGCGAGTGGGAAAGAATAGCAGTGAACGGCAATGGTGAATAAGAAAGGTTTGCATGAATCGAGATGAATTGTGCAGGGATGGTGTGTGACTATGGGGATTATCAGAGAATCGTTTGGTGTTAACAGGAATGGCGAGGAAGTAACGAAGTATACGCTGGAGAATCATAACGGCATGAAGGTGGCTCTGCTGGATTTGGGGGCTGTCATTGCAGAAATCTGGGTGCGGGACAGGCATGGCGTGTTGGAGGACGTAGTGCTGGGATATGACAATGTTCCGGCATATGAAGAGAATAAGCCCGCTTTCGGGGCAATTATAGGCAGGTGTGCCAACAGGATATCCGATGGACGTTTTACATTGAATGGAAAGGAATACGTGCTGGAGCAGAATGAGTTTACCAACTGCCTCCACAGCGGCACCAATCGTTTTGAGCATCAGATGTATCAGGCGGAATGCACGGAGGGGGAAGCGGAAGCCTCTGTCTCCTTTACCCGGGTGAGCCGGGACATGGAACAGGGATTTCCGGGGAATGCCACTATTGTGATTACATATACCCTGAATGATGCGGATGAGCTGATGATAGAATATTATGCCGTCTGCGATGAAGATACTATCGTGAGCATGACGAACCATAATTATGTGAATCTGGGGCCTGGCGGCCACCGCTGCGCTAGCGTGCGGGAGCAGGAATTGCAGATATTTGCGGATCAGTATACGCCTATCGGCGAATACCTTCTGCCCACCGGGGAGATTCGCCCGGTGGAGGGGACGGCCTTGGATTTCCGGGAGATGCATCAGATTGGAAAATATGTGGGTGCGCCGGAGGCGGGAGACAGGATCGTGGATGGCTATGATTTTAATTATGTCC
>CATKZA010000138.1 GCA_949841235.1 uncultured Clostridiaceae bacterium | reverse complement strand
CGCGATACATAGCGAGACAAAAAACGTCTCGCAAGTATCGGCGATTCGCGAGTGCCTCTGACGGAAAACACATGAAATCGGTTGCATGATGTGAGTTATCGAAGAGGCACATAAATCATACATCGAAACCGCAAAGCACATAGTTCCCTCCGAAAGCCGTAATATTGCAAGGAGTGTCCAGTTTTCTTTTTGGATGCTTTCACATACTTCAGCAAAAAACTCTTCAACATATTAAATATGGTCTGCAAAAGTGTAATCTATCGAAGGATAATAAAATATTAACTATTCCCCATGCTGTGAACAGTAACTTGGATTATATTACCGTTCCATTGGCAGTTGCGCCCTACCACCAGCCAAAGCATTTGCCTCCCCAGTAGATCACTCCCAAAATCCAGCTACAGAATATTCCATACAAAATCACAGGGCCGGCTATGGAAAAAATACGGCATCCCACGCCGAACACGTCACCCTCCGACTGGAACTCCACCGCCGGAGATGCCACGGAATTGGCAAATCCCGTAATGGGAACCAGACTGCCCGCACCGCCAAACTGCCCTAGTTTTTGATATAGGTTCAGCCCGGTAAATAACACGCTCAAAAACACCAGTGACAAGGTGCCGTACAGTCCTGACAGTTCCTTGCCGTTGCCCAGATATTGATACAGCTCAATCAATCCCTGCCCCAGGGTGCAGATTGCGCCGCCCACCAGAAATGCCTTAAAGCAGTTGGCAAAACCATTATTCTTCGGGGTCATATTTTCTACATAGGCATTGTATCTTTCCTTCTTGATTTCAGGATCCTTTTCCTGAATGACTTCCTCTATCGTAGGGTCCGTATTATCCTTCTCCTGCATCTCGCACCTCCTTGGGAACTATTGAACGGCAAAGCCGTAAATATTACTTCGGCTACTCCTTATATTCTCCAAATCATCAACTGAACAAAGCTGCCCACCATCTTTCCCAGAGCCATGGCAGTAATCACTACCGGAAGCCCGGTATTCAAATGCAGCCTCTGGCACAGTATGGGAATCACCTTCAATGTCTCTGCCAGAGCCATGGCAAGGCAGCCCACAAATACCCCTGCAAACAGGCCGAAGATGGTCATCCCTACCCAGCCCACAGCCACATGCACTTGAAAAACCGTCAGGATAGAGCCAGCCAGCCCCCCAAGGGCGATCATCGTCTCCACCTGGTAGACGCGGCTTGCCTGTCCCAGACGATCCGTCAGCCTGGGAATCACCTTCAGCATGGATATAAAGGCAAAAACGCCACCGGCCACTGCCAGTCCTCCGGCAAAACCCACGATTCCCAAAATAATCCACTGCACAATCTCTATCAGCATATTGACTTCCTCATTTCTGCATTGCATTGTGACCATTGTTTTATATGGTCTTTGCCACACGCTACACCGTCGATTTTCTTCCTTGTATCTGGAACAATTATCCTGCGTGAATATATCAAAAACTTAATTTTCGCTGTACTAGTCTCGTTGTGCTTGCACATAAGATCGGTCTTTTCTAGACATTCACCATGATTTTCACTTAATTGTCTTCCCCTCCCGATCCGCATCATTGATAATCGCCTTATTCTTATCCTCTTCATATGTCCTCATCTCCATATGAATGGGCGTAGGATCGTCATGAATCTTGCTCCCCTTGAAATGATTATAGAATCCCATCACCCCCAAAAAGATGCCCAGGCAATACGCAGTCTCCATAATCGTTCCCGTATGCTTCTTCGAGCCGGTCACCAGCTTGTAAAAATTATCAAACACGTCACTGACGCTCACGTCTGTATTGAAGGTCATAATCGTAAAGGCGGCACCGATAAAGATGATAAAGGAAAGCAGCACCAGCTTCGCATATTCCGCCCCCTTTTTGGGCGCAATGGGCATCTGGTACTCCACCACGAAATCCGGCTCTCCCACGTTCTCAATCATATATCCGGGGAAGGATTTCTGAATCGTCTGGATGATCTTCATTACCGAGAAGATCACCTTCTGGTTCTTGTCCCCCTTTAGCGTATAGAGAACCGTATCGCCGATTTCTTTGACAACATCCCCATGCACGCTGTAAATCTCCAGCACGTCATCCATCAGTATCTTCCTATTTACAACCTGGGTACTCTGGGATGCCTTGATATAGATAACCCCTTCTCTCATATTCTAACCCTCACCCTCTCCCCCACTCAATCATAATCACCTTCTCCTCCGGCGTAGCCTGCTCCACAATCCTCCCGTTGGCATAGACCTTCTTCTCCTGCCGATTCATGTTCCAGAAGCAAACGGTAGTAATCACCATAATCAAAAGCGCAAAAAAAAGCCATACTTTCTTATCATTTAAAAACTGCATCCCAATCCCCCTTTCTATCCAAATATTTTCAATGATATTAGTATGACTTTTCATTTCTTTTTTATACATAACTTCTCATGAATCTCAAAATTTTCTTTTCTGCCCGGCTCACCTGCACCTGGGTAAGTCCCAGTCTCTCGGCGACCTGGGTCTGGGTCATGTCTTGGAAATATCGGTACTCGATCAGCCTCCTCTCCCAATCCTCTAATTTATCCATCAGTTCCTCCAGCAAAATCCGATTTAGCACAATCTCCTTCTCGCTATCCAGCATGGCACCATTCTCATTTACCATGCCCCCCAGTTCCGAGGAGGCACTCCCCACATATCCCAGGGCACTGCCTGCCGGCTTTACCACCTGCTCTGTCCATGGCACGTTTCTCCCCTCGGACTCATACATGGTCTTGTCCAGAGAATCCACCTCGAATCCCGCCTCCGTGGCAAGGACGATTTCCTCCGCAGTAAGTTCCGTAGCAGCCGCAATCTCATCTATGGTGGCGCTTCTGCCCAATTTCTGGCTTAATTCCTCCGAAGCGCGCTTAATCTTCCATCCATTCTCCTTCATGCTCCTGCTCACCTTTATCATTCCGTCATCCCGCAGAAAACGCTTGATTTCCCCTGCAATCATTGGTACGGCATACGTGGACAGCTTCACCTGATAACTCAGGTCAAAGTGGTCAATAGCCTTCATCAGGCCAATGCAGCCAATCTGGAATAAATCCTCCCTGTCATAGCCCCGGCCTGCAAACCGTTTTACCACGCTCCAAACCAGCCCCATGTTTTCCTCCACCAGCTGGTTCTTCGCTTCCCTATCCCCGGCGCATGCTTTCTCCAGCAATTCCATGCAATCCATTCGGCAACACCTCCACAGGGCCTCACTCTTCCTGCTCCTTTCCAATTTCCTTCCGCATAATGACTTTCGTACCCTTTCCCGGCTCAGATTCTACCTGCAGCACATCCATAAAGGCTTCCATAAAGGCAAACCCCATACCCGACCGCTCCCATTCCGGCTTGGTCGTATACAGGGGTTCCATGGCTTTGGGGATATCCGCAATGCCCACCCCTTCGTCTATCACCTCGATCTCCACCTCTTTCCCCTGTATCTGGCAATTCACGGCAATCTCCCCCTTCTTTCCGGCATACCCGTGTATGATGCTATTGGTCACTGCCTCCGATACCGCGGTTTTCACATCTGCCAGTTCCTCCAGCGTAGGGTCAAGCCTGGTGATATAGGCGGCCACCACGGTTCTGGCAAAAGCCTCATTTTCTGAAACGCTCTCTATCACTAATTTCATCTCTTTTTCCCTTCTTTCTTGCGATTGCTTCTGGGCAGCATCTGCAGCGCCTCCTCCACCGTGTCATATTTCTCAATGATCTGATACAATCCCGACAGGGTAAATATCCGATTCACCACATCCCCTACCCTGGTGACTGCCGTTTTCCCTCCAAGAAACATTACCTTCTTATATCTTCCCATAATCAGGCCAATTCCGGAACTGTCCATGAATCCCACCTGGGCAAAATCAAAAATCAAGTGCTTGATATTCCCCGCTTCAATCAGCCCATCAGAATATTCCCTCAGGGAAGTCACCGCATGATGGTCCAAATCATCCGTCACATAGATTACCAGGCAGTTGCCCACCAGTTCATAATGCATGCACTTCTTTTCCTGTAGCATCATCTCTCTTATCTCCCTTCCAATATGATTTTCATGCCTGTTGTCGTACCAATTGCCAGCACATCCTTACAAGCAAGCCTGACGGCTTCGCTGCCGCTTGGTACCGGACTGATACGCTAAAAATGCCCCGCCAGAGCAACACTTTTTCGCGTATACTCTGACAGGGCACCTGCCATTTTATCATGAAACGATTCTCCGCAATCCCTCAGGGCTGCAAATAGCACAACTATTCCCCCAGCTCCCGCAGACGGCGCTGCGCCTCGGATACCCGGGGCGACTTGGGAAAATCATTGATAATCCGATTATAGTACTCTTTCGCCTTCTCGGAATCAGACTGCTGCTGATAGCAACGCCCTAGGAAAAACATAGCATCCGTATTTTCCTCATTGTACTCCAGCGCCTTCTCCAAAAGGCTTACAGCCTTCTCATAATCCTTCCTCCCTGAATACTCTCCCTCTCCATTATAGGCATCTCTGCCCTGCTTGAAATAGGTGTCAGAAATCACCGGGAAGGTATCCTCCTTAATCTTTTTGTACGTTTCCTTCGCCTCATTGCTCTCCAGAATGTTGGGATTTACCTTGGCCAAAGCCTTGGCCGCCTTCTCATTGTCCTTCTTCTGATAATACTGGATGGCAGAGACCAGGTATTCATAGGACTCCTGCATGGTAGCTCCCCCTTCTACGCCACCGCCGCCCTGCAGTTCCTCATTCTCTTTCTTCACCTTGTCCAATTCCTTCTGCAATTTCTCGTTCTCCGTTTTCAGCGTTGACACGTCGCTGTCATTGGCAGCCTTCTGCTCGCTGTATCTCTTGAACTCCGAATTTGCCTTCTGAGATTTTGCGGAATTAATGTGAGGCATGATCAGAAATCCCATCAATGCCATGCCGATAACCACCCCCACCACCACATTGACAAAGGGAAGGATCGAAGGCTTCTCCTCCTTATAGGGAGTAATCTGCTTGTAGGCATCTGTCTCCACTCTGGGCAGCGTCTTTCTGGATTCCGCCGCAGGCACCTCTGACACCTTCTTCGGCGCAGGCGCCTCGCCACGCAGATGAACATCCGATAATTCCTTTAAATACTTGATCGTAGTGGTATTGGTGACATCAATCTTGCTGATGCTGAGCAGGAGACGCTTTGCCCTGGTACGGTTGTCCCTCTTTCCCGTCATCATGTACAGCAGGGCCAGCAATTGGTGCGCCCGAATGAAGCGGGGATTCAGGCTCACCACCTTCTTCAGCTGGATGATCGCCATGTCCCCATCCCCATGCTGTGCCGAGAACAGGGCAGAATTATATTTCTTAATGGTCTGATTATACACTTCCAGCTTATTGGGATCAGCCTGCACCATGCGGATGTATTTGTCCGCATCGTTATCTTCCGACTGGAAATGCTTGCTGATAACCCACTCGCTGAGAGCGGATACCACCTCGCCCACCTCAAAATATATCAAGCCCAGCAAATTCCTGGCATTGGTATTCATCTTATAGAACTCCAGACTCTGTTTCAGGGAGCAGATGGCACCGGACAAATCCCTTACCTTCGCCTGATTCAGGCCCTGATTATAGTACGTATTGGACAGGCTGACGATTCTGCGATGA
>CATKZA010000137.1 GCA_949841235.1 uncultured Clostridiaceae bacterium | reverse complement strand
CCCTACTGATACCATGGAATATCGCAAAATATCTTTTCCAGCGCCTTTCTGTTCCTCATGTCATTTTCCTCTCCATCGTGGACGGCTGCATAATCATAAAAAACTCCATTCACCCGAAATATCTCACTGGAATCCGTTGGCAGGGATAGCACAAACTTCCGCCCATCCTTTCTTTTCAATGTCAATATCACATCACCAAAAAGAGGCGTGGACGGCCCCGGTATATACCTTACAGCTGTTGAAAAAAGCTTCTCCATTTTCTTCAGCTGCCCGCTGCCTGTGATTCCCTGCCTTGTCTCCTTCCCCTTCCTGTCTTGATATACCAGCTTTGCCGAAACAATATCCTTTATTTCCTTAACATCAATATATTCGTAATCAAGCTCCTCTCTTACAATCTGCTCCGTCAATCTGTATAAACCCGGAGAATATATGATCATATCCTCCTTTATCTGCCCTGGCCAGACAAGGCTGAACCCTCCTCCGGAATATGCCTCCCAGTGAACCCCCTCAAAATACACTTGATATCCCAATTCCTTTTCTTTATAGCAGACCTTCCTTTCCTTTTTTTCCTTTTTTGTACTGCCACGGGCAAGATTCATCTTTTTTATCATCTTTTCTGTATATTGTTGCACCTTTCTGCCATGGGCAACCTTCAACTTTTTTATATATTGTTGCAGCTTTTTTTGTACCGTTCCCTCAGGAGTGTAATAACTTAACTCAAAGGTGTTTGATTCCGGTCTGTATATACCTATCATTACCTGCTGTTTCCCAGACTCCCCATCCTTTTCACCATCATCTTCTACTGCTCCCTGGGATACATTATCCATATTTAGAGCTCCTCCGTCATTTTCCTCCCATGCGGCATTTTTTCCATCTGATACCGTCTCCGCTCCTTCTTCCACTGCCGCAACTTTATCTTCTGATACCGTCTGAACCTCCCTCTCTGTCTTATCCTGCAGCCTTTGCTGGCTCTTCCCTGTACCAGCGTCTGTAAGGCATACTGCCCCCACTGCAAATATCACAAACATCGGCACAACAGCCACCCATTTACCACTTTTCTTATATTTCATAATATTTTTCACCCTCCTTCTTATCGCCGTCTCGCCAAAGGAAATCACATTCACGGAATGCCTCCTGTGATTCATGGCAAATGCCAGCAATGATTTACTGTAATCCTGACGCACGTCCCCATCCATCGTATTCAGCACATACTCATCACAGCTTATTTCCATATCCTGCACCATACAAAAATAAGAAAGCCACACCAATGGATGAAACCAATATACTGCTACGATTAAAAACGCAATAAACTTCACAAGATTATCCCGCCGTCTAATATGATATTTCTCATGCAGAAGGATAAACTCACGCTCCCTCTCTCCCAGACGGAATGGAATATAAATTCTTGGCTTTACTAATCCCAGCACAAAGGGAGAGAGAATATTATCACATTCATACACATTTTTATCATATAGTACCGCCTTACTCAACCCCCGTCTCATGCGCAAAAGCAATAACAGATTCCACAGCAATAAGCATACAATGCCTCCCATCCAAATAACTGACAAAACCCGTAAGCTCCCCGCCGAAATAAAATATTTTCCTGAATTCTCCTGCACCTGTAAATTCTCCTGCACCTGTAAATTCTCCTGTGCCTGCGAATGGTTTTGTACCTCCCTTTTTTTGATTCGTGTATCCTTAGCTTCCCCTCCTCTTCTTTCCGCAATTTCCTGTGAAGGACCCCTGCGAAAAGCCTGACTGCCCTGCTGTGGCTCAGAAGAACCGCCAAAATTCATCTCCCCTGATTCCGACACCTCACCCAAAATATTCTCCTCAGAGGATGGCAAATCCCACAAATGAAAAATACTAACCGGAGAATAAACTGATACCGGACAGAGAAGACGTACTGCCACAAACAACCACAAACAATATAAATACTTTCTCGGAAAACTCCGCATAAATACCCATCTCACCAAAAGCACCACCAAAATAACAGCAGTTGACATCATACCTGTTTTCAAGAAATAACTAAACATATCCTCCCCCATTTCCTTCTATCCCCTGTGTTCATCAATCAATGCCTTAATTTTTTCCGCCTCCTTCTCCGATATTTTCTTACCACCAAGAAATGCCGCTAAAAACTGTGGCAGGGAGCCATCAAATGTCCTTTTCACAAAATACTCTGATTCGTCCGCCTGTACCCTGCTCTTTTCTATCAACACAGAAACCGTAGCATTTTCATTACTGATATATCCCTTTTCCACCAGTTTCCTGATAGTAGTGTAGGTAGTTGATTTCTTCCAGCCCAGAATCTGACTGCAAAGCTTCACAAGCTGCCCCGAATTAACCGGTGCATTCTCCCATACAATCGTCATAAAACGATAATCACTGTCACATAGCTTCAAATATCCCATATTTACATCCCTTTCCTTTTATTCCAGATTTCCTGCCCCCACATTCTTATCTCCCCGGATATGTTACCATGATAAGCAAAAAGGTCTATAACAATAAACCATCTTAAGATAAGTTTATCACTATAGACCACCATTGTCAATACCATACTCTTTAATTTTAAAAAAATGTACCGCAACAACGTTGATTGAAGTAATTACTCCCTGCCACATGCCGGGCATCCTTTCCTCGCATGGGGGAATTTCACCTTCCTGAAATCCATCGTCAGCCCGTCCACGGTCAAGAGAACGCCTGTGAGAAGATCTCCCCTTCCCAGCAGATATTTCAGAACCTCCATCGCCTGTATCGTCCCGATGATCCCCACCATGGCGCCCATGACACCAAGTTCCGAGCAGTGTTCCACCGCACCTTCCGGGGGAACATCCTCAAAAATGCACCGATAGCAGGGTCCCTGCTCCGGCACATAGGTCATCACCTGACCATGAAACTGCACCACGCCTCCATGGCAGAAAGGCTTCCCCTCCATGACACAGGCATCATTGATAAGAAATTTGCCGGGGAAATTATCCACGCCATCTACTACGAAATCATACCCACGAATCATTTCTCGGATATTTTCTGCATCAACCCTTGTCCGGTATACCTTTACATGGATTTCCGGATTCAGTTCCCTGAGGTGCCGTGCCGCCTGTTCCGCCTTGTGCCGCCCCACATCCTCGCCACGGTACAGCACCTGACGCTGGAGATTGGATTCCTCCACCACATCCCCATCCGCCAGCCCGAGAGTTCCCACCCCCGCCGCCGCCAGATACATGGCCACGGGAGAACCCAGCCCCCCCACGCCAATCAATAGAACTTTGGCACCTTTCAGCTTCTCCTGGCCTTCCCTTCCCACGCCCTCTAATTTCAGATGGCGGCTGTAGCGGTTCATCTCCTCCGTGGAAAGCATGCTATTCCTCCTCATCGTGGATATCCGCCTTGGGCTTCTTCAATCCCTCGATTTGGATGCCATTCTTCTCTGCATAATCCCAGAGAGCCGCATGTATGGCCTCCTCCGCCAAGAGGGAGCAATGCACCTTCACCGGGGGAAGTCCGTCCAATGCCTCCATCACTGCCACATTCGTCACTTCCAGCGCTTCCTGGACAGTCTTTCCCATCACCATCTCCGTAGCCATGCTGCTGGTGGCCACCGCCGCACCACAGCCGAAGGTCTTAAACTTGCAATCGCGGATTACCTGATTCTCGTCAATATCCAGAAAGATCCTCATAATATCGCCACATTTGGCATTGCCCACCGTGCCAACACCGCTGGCATTCTCAATCTCCCCCACGTTTCTGGGATTGCTGAAATGATCCATCACTTTCTCACTATACATATTCTACCTCACTTCCCTTTCTATGCATGATTCTTGCAGTAATCATCATACAGCGGAGACATACTGCGAAGCCGCTCCACAATCTTCACCACCTGCTCCACCACAAAATCCACGTCCTCCCGGGTCGTTTCCTCAGATAGGGTCAGCCGCAGGGAGCCGTGTGCCTTCTCGTGGGGCAGTCCTATCGCCAGAAGCACATGGGACGGATCCAGAGAGCCGGAAGTGCATGCCGAGCCGCTGGAGGCACACACGCCCTGCTGATCCAAAAGAATGAGCATGGACTCTCCCTCGATAAACTCAAAACTGATATTTACATTATTGGGCAACCGCTCCGTCCGATGCCCATTCAGTCTGGCATGGGGAACTCTCTCCAAAATCCCCTCAATCAGCCTATCCCGAAGGGCAATCTCATAGGCGGCACGCTTCTCCATGGTCTCCGCCCCAATCTCCGTCGCCTTTCCAAAGCCCACGATCCCGGGTACATTATGGGTACCCGCCCTGCGATTCCGCTCCTGGGCGCCGCCGTGGATGAAAGCGCCCAGCTTCACGGAATTTCTCAGATACAAGATGCCAATCCCCTTTGGCCCATTGATCTTATGCCCGCTGGCACTGAGCAAATCAATCTGAAGTTCCTCCACATTGATGGGAATATGGCCATATGCCTGCACCGCATCGGTGTGGAACAGAATGCCATGCTCCCTGGCAATCTCCCCAATCTCCTTCACAGGCTCTATGGTTCCAATCTCATTGTTGGCAAACATCACGGAAATCAAGATGGTCGTAGGACGAATGGCCGCCTTCAGTTCGTCCAGCCTGATCACGCCATTCTCATCCACATCCACATAGGTCACTTCAAATCCATGCTTTTCCAGATATTCGCAGGTGTGAAGCACGGCATGATGCTCAATCTTGGAGGTGATAATATGGTTTCCCTGATCCTTCCTGGCCTCCGCCACCGCCTTAATCGCCCAGTTGTCCGACTCGCTGCCGCCGCCGGTAAAATAAATCTCGCTCGCCTTGGCACCGAGAAACTTCGCAACCGTCTCCCTGGCATCCTCCACCGCCTTCTTGCTCTTTGACGCAAAGCCATAGACACTGGACGGATTGCCGTAGCATTCCGTGAAATACGGCTTCATGGCCTCAAAAACCTCCGGATACACTTTTGTAGTTGCCGCATTATCCAAATATATTAACCTGCTCATCCTAATCCTCCATTTCTCTGTAACGATATCATTACCCTTTCCAGCCTATATCATATAGTCGTATCCCACGCTTTCCTGGAAGTCCTTCACCAGATCTTCCAGCGTGACATGGTCGATCACCTCATTGATGGAATCGCTAATCTTCCTCCACAATCCGCAGAGAATGCACTCCTCCGTCTTTGTACAGTCCCCAGCGTCCTCAATACAGCTTAGGGGTGCCATGCTTCCCTCTATCGTCCGCAGAATCATCCCCACGGTATAATATTCCGGGGGATTGCTGAGCCGGTAACCTCCCCTTGCGCCCCTGACGCTCTTCACATAATTGGCCTTGGACAGCATATTGATAATCTGCTCCAAATATTTCTCCGACAGATTCTGTCTGGCAGCAATGCTCTTGATGGGAATATATTCTCCCGTATCATTGATTGCCAGATCCAGCATCATCTGCAATGCATATTGTCCCTTGGTGGATATTTTCACAGACAATTCCTCCTACATCATTATTCCATCTCCCCAACCCAATTATTCCCAGCCCATGTCACGATACGCAACATTGGATTAATGGCTGAGAAAATAACATTTCATATTGTCCTACTATGAGAATATACTTCAAAATTCCTACTATGTCAATAGGAAACGATGAG
>CATKZA010000136.1 GCA_949841235.1 uncultured Clostridiaceae bacterium | reverse complement strand
CCGGACTGTCCTGTCCGTTCACCTGACGGGCGCACAAATTGTCTATGATTTTATCCAGTTCTCTCTGATAATTTCTGTTGTTCATAACCCTGTTACCCGTCCCATATCCTGTGATGGCAAAGAGCCTGCCTGAGAACTTACTTCCCGCGTCTGGCAATCGTCGCAATGTCGATTAACGTCATCTCACCCTGGGAAGCGGCGTTCTCCAGACTGGACACAAGGGCCGTCGCCGTGTCCATCGCCGTGATACAGTTTACGCCCGTCTCTATGGCCGTCCTGCGGATTAAGAAACCGTCCCTGCTCTTGTCCCTTCCCTGGGTCGGCGTATCGATGACCAAATCAATCTTATGGCCTAAAATCAAGTCCATCACCGTGGGGGACTCCTGCTGAATCTTATTGACTTTCCTTGCCTTGATGCCTGCTTCGTTCAAAACGGCCGCCGTACTTCTGGTGGCGTATATAATATAACCTAGCTTCTCAAAGCGGCGGGCTACCTCGATTGCCTCGCCTTTGTCCGCATCCTTGACAGTGATAATCATCTGTTTATGTTTGGGCAGATTGACGCCCGCGCCAAGAAACGCCTTGTAAAGAGCCTCGTTGAAAGTCTTTGCGATACCGAGACATTCCCCTGTGGACTTCATCTCCGGCCCCAAACTTATCTCTGCACCTCGAATTTTTTCAAACGAGAATACGGGCATCTTGATAGCAAAATAATCCGCCGCAGGCTGTAAGCCCGGCTCGTAACCTAAGTCGCGTATTTTCTTCCCGATGATGACTTCTGTTGCCAAATCTACGATAGGAATACCCGTCACCTTGCTAATATAGGGCACCGTGCGGGAAGACCTGGGATTGACTTCAATCACATACACTTCATCGTTCATGGCGATAAACTGAATATTGATAAGGCCGATAACATGGAGCGCCTTCGCAAGTCGTCTGGAATACTCCGCGATAGTCTCCTTCACTTTCTCGCTGACCGTGGGCGCCGGATAGACGGAGATACTGTCCCCGGAATGCACACCTGTCCGCTCAATATGCTCCATAATGCCCGGAATCAGGATATCCGTGCCGTCGCATACCGCATCCACCTCAAGTTCTTTTCCTTGCAAATATTTGTCTACCAGAATCGGATGGTCCTGCGCGATACGGTTGATGATGCCAATAAATTCCTCCACATCTTTATCATTGATAGCAATCTGCATCCCCTGTCCTCCCAGTACATAGGAAGGACGGATTAGCACCGGATACCCCAGCTCATTGGCAACCCGCAGAGCCTCCTCGGTGGTAAACACCGTATCCCCCTTCGCCCGGGGTATGCAGCACTCCTCCAGAATGTCGTCAAAGAGTTCCCTGTCCTCCGCCGCATCCACATTTTCCGCACTGGTACCCAGAATCTTCACGCCCATCTTCATCAGGGTCTCCGTCAGGTTGATGGCAGTCTGTCCCCCAAACTGCACCACCGCCCCGTCAGGCTTCTCCAGACGAACGATATTTTCCACGTCCTCCGGCGTCAGCGGCTCGAAATACAATTTATCTGCAATATCAAAGTCCGTGCTTACCGTCTCCGGGTTGTTGTTGACGATAATCGTCTCGTATCCCTCCTGGGACAGCGCCCAGACACTGTGGACGGAGCAATAGTCAAACTCGATTCCCTGGCCGATGCGAATGGGGCCGGAACCCAGCACCATAATCTTCTTTCGATTGGATTGCTCCTCCACCTCGTTCACGCCGTCAAAGGTACTGTAATAATAGGGCGTCTCTGAGGCAAATTCCGCCGCACAGGTATCCACCATCTTGAAAGCGGCAGTGATGCCGTATTGATATCTGAGATTCCGCACTTCCTCCTCTGTCTTTCCTGTCCAGTCGGCAATCACATTGTCGGGAAACTCCATGCGCTTTGCCTCTCTCAGAAGTTCCCGATCTAACTTCCCATCACAGCCCTTCAGCTTCTTCTCCATCTCCACCAAAATGGCCAGCTTGTCGATAAACCATGGGTCAATCATGGTCACTTCATGAATCTTGTCATAATCTGCGATGCCCCGGCGAAGAATCTCCGCAATCAGATAGATTCTCCTATCATCCACCACGGAAAGCTGCTCCATAATCTTTTCGTCAGACCATCCCACATAGTCCCCCGTATCCAGAGAATCCACATGCTGTGCCAGAGAGCGCAGCGCCTTCATCAGCCCCGCCTCGAAACTGGTGCAAATGCTCATCACCTCTCCCGTGGCCTTCATCTGGGTGGTCAGGGTGCGCTTTGCCGTAATAAACTTGTCAAAGGGCAGCCTTGGTATCTTGACCACCACATAATCCAAAGCAGGCTCAAAACTGGCATAAGTCTTTCCCGTCACCGCATTGGGAATCTCGTCCAAAGTATAGCCCAGGGCAATCTTTGCCGACACCTTGGCAATGGGGTATCCCGTGGCCTTGGATGCCAGGGCGGAAGAACGGCTCACCCGGGGATTGACCTCGATCACAATATATTCAAAAGATGTGGGGTGCAGGGCAAACTGCACGTTGCAGCCGCCGGTAATCCCCAGTTCGTCAATAATCCGCAGGGCGGAGGTGCGGAGCATCTGATATTCCTTATCTGACAGGGTCTGGGAGGGGGCAACCACGATGCTGTCCCCGGTGTGAACTCCCACCGGATCCAGGTTTTCCATATTGCAGACCGTGATGCAGGTGCCATTGCTGTCCCGGATCACCTCATACTCGATTTCCTTCCAGCCCGCAATGCACCGCTCCACCAATACCTGCCCCACTCTGGAAAGGCGCAAGCCATTGGTGAGAATTTCCACCAATTCCTCCCTATCATGGGCAATGCCGCCACCGGAACCGCCCAATGTGTACGCCGGGCGCAATACCACCGGATAGCCGATGGTCTCCGCAAAGGCAATGCCGTCCTCAATATTTTCCACCAATTCCGAAGCGGCGCAGGGCTCCCCGATGCGCTCCATCATATCCTTGAATTCCTGGCGGCCCTCCGCATTGCGAATCGTCTCCGCCGTAGTGCCTAGGAGCTTCACCCCATGGGCATCCAGAAATCCCGACTCGGCAAGTTCCATTCCCAGATTCAATCCGGCCTGTCCCCCCATATTGGGAAGAAGGCTGTCCGGCTTCTCCACCTCGATAATTTTCTGCAAAACCTCCACCGTCAGAGGCTCGATGTATACTTTATCCGCAATCTCCTTGTCCGTCATGATGGTTGCCGGATTGGAATTAACCAGAATGACCTCCATCCCCTCCTCTTTCAGGGAACGGCAAGCCTGGGTACCCGCATAGTCAAACTCTGCGGCCTGTCCAATGACGATGGGGCCGGAGCCAATGACTAGCACTCTCTTGATTCCTTCTAATTTTGGCATGGTTTACCTCTTTTCTGCATCGTGAACTTTGTTCACATCTGCTTTTGTGTCATAAAATATCACAATGTGTTTGTGCAAGCAACGCACAATCACAATACTTGCAACACAAACCTTGTTTGTGTTTGTGAATAAACATCGTTTATTCACATTTTTGACCTCCTATCATCTTCATAAACTCGTCAAATAGCAACTCCGAATCTCTGGGCCCGGCATTTGCCTCCGGATGGAACTGCACCGTCTTAATGGGCTTTCCAGCATACTCCAGTCCTTCCACGGTACCGTCATTCACATTCACAAACCAAGGCTTTGCCACATCCTGTCCAATGGAATCCCCATCCACCACGTAACCGTGATTCTGGGAAGAAATATATACCTTTCCCGTATTCAAGTCCTTCACCGGATGATTGGCTCCCCGATGCCCATACTTCATCTTGTACGTCTTTGCCCCATGGGCAAGAGCCATGAGCTGATGTCCCAGGCAGATGGCAAAGATCGGAATCCCGGACTGGGCAAGCATCTTAATCTGTTCTATGATTTCCACGCACTCCGAGGGGTCCCCCGGCCCGTTGGTAATCATAATGCCGTCAGGCTTTGCGGCAATCACTTCCTCCGCGTCAAAGCCACATGGATACACCGTCACCCGGCATCCCCTGTTTAACAGGCAGCGGATAATGTTTTTCTTCGTGCCCACATCAATCACCGCCACCTTTTTCTCCGGCGCACCCTCCCGGGAATCCATGTCTCCCGGCACATATGCCTCCTCTTTCTCGCAGGTCACTCTCTGCACCACCCCCGTCACCCGGTATTCCTTTAATCTGGGCAATATGCTCTCCAAGTCATACTGCGCATCGGTGGTAATCATGCCATTCATGGTTCCCTTCTCCCGAAGAATCTTGGTGAGGGCCCTGGTATCTATCCCGCTGATGCCCGGAATGTCATATTCTTCCAGAAAATGCTGCACCGTATCCTCCGAGCGGAAATTGCTTGGCATCCGGGACAATTCTCTCACGATAAAGCCATCCGGCCATCCCCTGCGGGACTCCATATCCTTTTTGCAAATCCCATAATTTCCGATCAGCGGATAGGTCATGGTCACGGCCTGCCCCGCATAGCTGGGGTCTGTCAACACTTCCAGATATCCCGTCATGGAAGTGTTAAATACCACCTCGCTGATGACCTCTCTCCGGGAGCCAATGCTCTTTCCCTCAAATACTGTTCCATCTTCTAAAATAAGAAATGCCTTCATCCTAAATATTCCATTCCTTTCCGTTGAGGTAACTGTTCAGTACCTTCACAGCTACATGCAAAATCCATTGAAAATCGGCTTCGCCGATGGGATTTTTGCATGTCTGAACCATTTTCGTACGGTCAGCGCAGCAAGTGCGCAGGCCTGCTGAACAGTTACCTATTGAGTTCTATAATCATTTCAGCAGTTTCAGCCATTTTATTGCCGCTGTCCATGCTTAATTTCTGTATATAATGATGGGCCTCCTCCTCCGTCATATGATTACGCTCCATCAAAAGAGCCTTTGCGGCATCAATCGCCTTTTTCTGCTCCCCCGACCGCTCCCTAGGCTTCTTTCCCTGCTTCTTCTTCCAGCGGCGGTACTGCACCATCATCATATCCAATGTCGTGAGCAGATCCTGTACCTTGAAGGGCATGGCCAGGGAAATCAGGTCGCTTACATCGCTGTCTGCCAGTTTCTCCGGGGAAGCCAGCAAAAGCATTTGAAATCCCTTGGGCAAATACTCATTCAGCTCCATATAATGCATGTCTGAAAACCGATACCCGGTGATGACCACCCCGCCGTCCAGCCGATTGACTGCCTCCATCACTTCCGCACCGCTGTCGCAGATTGCATTCACGTCATAGCCATTTCGCATCAAAAGCCTTCGCAAATTCTTCGCATCCTGTATTTTGGGGAAAGCAACAATGATGTCTGCCATGGAGAATCCTCCTGTCCTGTCGTTCTGATTCAAAGCCATGCATCCCTCTCAGGATAGTCATGCCAATGCATTGTTCCCCGGCATCCGCATAAGCACCGCATGGCCAAATCCCTGCGTGGCACTCGTGTACTGTCTCATACCGTGCCCAGGTATCTCTCCTTCTCCCAGGCAGTGACCTGGTTGCAGTAGGCCTCCCACTCCCCATCCGTGGTCTTGACAAGATGGCTTGAGATATGGCTTCCCAAAACCTCCTGGAGGAACGCATCCTTCTGAAACAGCTTGACGGCCTCATGGAGCGTCCTGGGCAGTTTCTCCTCCCCAGCCTCTCCCGAAG
>CATKZA010000135.1 GCA_949841235.1 uncultured Clostridiaceae bacterium | reverse complement strand
ATAGGATTCCGAGAGGAACTTTGCCTTGCATGGTTTCGATGAATATGTGCCTCGTAGCATTGTCTGAGCAGCATGCACCGTTTCAGTGTTTTCCTTAGAGGCACGCTTTCGCTACCGCTCATAACGCTACGATACATAACGAGACAAAAAACGTCTCGCAAGTATCGGCGATTCGCGAGTGCCTCTGACGGAAAACACATGAAAACGGTTGCATGGTGTGAGTTCCACGAAGGCAAAGTGAGGTTCTCTGCAAACTCGTTTGCATGAGAACCGAGCGCGCCCGTGATGAAGAACGAAGTTCTGAATATCGGAGAGGCACATAGATCAAACATCGAAACCGCAAGGCAATTAGTTCCCTCCGAAATCCGTAAGGTTGCAAGGCGTGTCCAAGATTTCTTTTTCGGATGCCTTCACATCATTTAAGCAAAAAACACTTCAATTTATTTATCGCAGTCTGCAAAAATGCTAGTTGCTGGCAGATAACAAGAAATTATCTATCTTCAATTTGACTGTAAATAGTAACGTTGAATAATCATTGAAAAACTCCCCACAATAGAGGTATAATACGTATATTCGTTGACACTAACTTTTAAGGGGAGTGAGAGCATGTCGGAAAGGGATCGCGTGTATGTGGCTATTGATTTAAAGTCCTTCTATGCATCCGTGGAGTGCGTGGAGCGGAACTTGAATCCTCTCGTTGCTAATCTGGTGGTGGCGGACGAGAGCCGCACGGAAAAGACTATCTGCCTGGCGGTGTCCCCCTCGCTGAAAGCCTATGGGATTCCGGGGCGGGCCAGGCTGTTTGAGGTGATTCAGAAGGTGCGGGAGGAGAATCATCGGAGGCGGGCCAAGGCGCCAGGGAGGAGATTTTCCGGCACCTCCTGCAATGCCGCCCAGCTGCAGTCTGACCCTTCGCTGGAACTGTCCTACATGGTGGCGCCCCCCAGGATGGCGCTGTATGTGGAGTATAGTACCAGAATCTATGAGATCTATCTAAAGTATATTGCCCCGGAAGATATCCATGTGTATTCCATCGACGAGGTTTTCTTGGATGTGACCCACTATCTGTCCACCTATGAAATGACGCCGAGGGAACTGGCCATGACCATCATACGGGATGTGCTGAGCCAGACGGGAATCACGGCTACGGCGGGGATCGGGAGCAATCTGTATCTGTGCAAGATTGCCATGGATATTGGAGCCAAGCATATTGAGCCGGATGAGAATGGGGTGCGCATCGCCCAGCTGGACGAGATGAGTTACCGCAGGCTTTTGTGGGATCACCGCCCCATTACTGATTTCTGGCGGGTAGGGCCGGGATATGCCAGAAAGCTGGAGGCGGAGGGCATGTATACGATGGGGGATATCGCCCGATGCTCTTTGGGCAAGGATGGGGATTATTATAATGAGGACCTGCTTTACCGAATGTTCGGCATCAATGCAGAACTGCTGATTGACCATGCATGGGGCTGGGAACCCTGCACCATAGCGGATATCAAGGCTTACAAGCCGGAAACCACCAGCCTTGGCTCCGGGCAGGTACTGCAATGTCCCTATGACTTTCAAAAGACCAGGCTGGTAGTGAAGGAGATGGTGGATCTGCTGGTGCTGGATTTGGTGGATCACAGGGTGATGACAGACCAGATGGTGCTTACGGTGGGATATGATATAGAAAATCTCAGTGGCAATGGGGGAAAGGGAAACTATCGGGGCGAGGTTACCACGGACAGGTATGGCAGGAAGGTGCCGAAGCATGCCCACGGCACTGCGAATCTGGGGAGGTATAGTTCTTCCACCAAGGTGATTACGGAGGCGGTGCTTGATCTGTACGACCGCATTGTGGATGAGAGGCTGTTGGTGCGGCGGGTGAATATTTCCGCCAATAGGCTGAAAGGCGAGGAAGATGTGCGGGAGGCAGAGGCATTTGAGCAGATGGATTTATTTACCGATTATGAAGCCTTGGCGCGGCGGCAAGAGGAGGAGAGGGAATCCCTTGCCAAGGAGAGGAACGTGCAGGAGGCCATGCTGAATATCAAGAAAAAATATGGGAAAAACGCTATTCTGCGGGGAATGAGCCTCCAGGAGGGGGCTACGGCCAAGGAGAAGAATAGCAGGATTGGAGGGCATAAGGCATGAGATATGATGATATCATCCATCTTCCCCATCACGTATCGGAAACCCATCCGAGAATGTCTCTGTACGACAGGGCGGCTCAGTTTTCCCCCTTTGCCGCTCTGACCGGCCATGGGGCGGCAATCAGGGAGACGGCCAGGCGAACCAGTTCCAGGGTGGAATTGTCTGAGGACAGTCGGAAGATTTTGGATGAGAAACTGAATCTGCTGATGGAGCGGCTGGGAAAGGGGCTGCACTTGGCGGTATCCATTACTTATTTTGTGCCGGATCAGAAGAAAGAAGGAGGGGAGTATGTTACGGCGGAGGGGACGGTGAAGAAGGTCAGGGAGTATGAGAAGAGAATTGTCCTAGAGAATGGCAGGGAAATTCCCATGGAGGAAATCAAAGAGATTGACTGGGAGGAGTGACCCGCGCTGGAATTTTATGTGTAAGCATGGCGACTTCAGCCTGTCTCTGAAAATGCTTGCGAATGCAGTTAATCATCCAGAAGCCAGTCAATCAGGTTCAAGGATTTGATTCCCTCATAGGAATTGATATAGTTTCGATCCAGGGACAGCACGATTTTCTCGTAGTTGTCTGGAATCATGCGGAGGGGGCGAAGTTCACGCTCTCTGGTTTCCGGGGACTGCATGCTCTCGGTCACTTGGATATATCGCTTGTCCGTGGGCTTTTCCGCCACGAAGTCCACCTCGGCATTTCCAATTTTTCCGATATATACACGGTAATCCCGGCGAATGAGTTCCAGAAATACGATGTTTTCAATGATGTGTCCCCGGTCGGTATCCCGGTAGCCCAGAAGCATATTTCGGAATCCCAGATCAATGATGTAGTTTTTCCCCAGCGTCTTTAGCAACTGCTTTCCCTTGACATCATAGCGTCCCACGGAATAGAACACAAATGCGTTTTGCAGCATGGAGATGTATTTGTCCACGGTTTTTCCGGCCATGTTTTTTCTATTGCTATCTGGGAGCTCCCTCTCGTTTGACAGAACATTGCCAATGTTGTTGGGAGATGTGATGCTGCCAATATTGGAGCAGAGGAATCTCACGATTTTCTGGAGGATATTTTGGTCAGCCTGGTGGTTGCGCTGCAAAATATCCCGCAATACCACGGTGGAATAGATGCCTTCCAGTGCCTGGCTGCTTCTGGGTTCATTGAAATGATATTCCCGCAGGATGGGCATGCCGCCAAACTGAAGATATTTCTGGAATTTCTCTTCCATGGTAATGGCCTTGTCAAAGTCATAGAAGGTCAGAAATTCCTTGAAGGATAGCGGGAGCATGCGGATTTCCACGTATCTGCCGGAGAGCAGGGTGGAAAATTCCGTGGATAGCAGATAGGCGTTGGAGCCGGTGATGTAGATATCCACGTCAAAGTCAAGGCGGAAGGATTCGATGGCCTTTTCCCAGTGGGTGACCGTTTGCAGTTCGTCAAAAATCAAATAGGTCTTTCCCTCTGCGGGAATCCTTGCGCTAATGGCATCATAGAAGGATAGGTAATCAGTGAGTTCGCGATAGCGCAGGGATTCCAGGTTCATGTGGATGATATGGGTGTCTGGCACACCGCTCTCCGTCAAATATTGGTGAAACAGGTCAAGCAGAGATGATTTCCCGCATCTGCGAATGCCGGTAACGATTTTGACCAGATCCACATCTCTGTTTTGGATTAGTTGTCGAAGATATTCGGGGCGATTAATGATCTCAGGCATATTGCACCACCTTTCAGGAAATTCTTGCCGATTCGTCATTATCATTTATCAATGTGAATAGTAACATTATTATTCACATTTTAAACCTAAAAATGTGTTAATTGACTTCCCTTATAACGATAATAAATGTAAAAATACAAAAAGTCAATAGTTTCTGACTTATAAGTCGGAAACTTAAATAAAAACAATGATTTTGGATGAATGATTCAAAAAAATAAAAAAAATTACAGTTTCAGATTTCAAATTATAAAATCAACAGGCAAACGGACATGTCAGTTGAAAGAACCACCGTTATTATAGTGAACTACCGCATGTAAAAGGATATCCCTGTGCATCCGGCGTATTTTTTCAGATGATGGATATAATAAGCATGAGTCGTAATAGTTGGGATATGGTGATAGTCATTGAAATCTGAAGACGAGCAGGGAAGATGGAGAAGTCCCCTGCACTGATATCGCAGGAGGAAAGATGCCATGGGACAGAGGGAGAAGAAACAGGGGATACGATATTATGCGCTGACAGAAGATGGGATCGTGCAGACGGAGGAAAAGGAAATAGAAAAGACAGAAAAAAGGGTGTGCGTGATGACTTTGGATAATTGGCATGCCAAGGCTGGCTGGAGGGAGGTCTTTCAGACTTGGTATGACGTGGACAATATTCATTATTGCAAAATGGAAAGCCACAAGGAGTTTATTTTTCTGGCATTTCACATTCCTGCCAGAAAACCAGGAGAGATTCCTATAGAATTCGCCCTTTTCATGAAAAAGGAATTGCTAGTGATTCTAGCCAGGGAGGAGAAGAATTATCAGATTATCACAGAGATTATTGAGGGGATTTCCAAGAAAGGCCTGTCGGTGGGAGGGTTTCTCTACCATTTCCTCCAGGCGTTTTTATCAAATGATCTCTATTTTATTGAGGAAATGGAACGGGAAATTGCTAAAATAGAAGAAAATGTGCTGGAGGGAACCATTCATCAGTTTAGCCGGCGCATGCTTCGGATGAAAAAGATGATTGCCAGGTTCTATCATTACTACAGCCAGCTGGTGGAAATGGGGCAGGAACTTTTGGAAAACCAGGAGGATTTTTTCGCTGAGAGTGAATTGGAAAACTTTCAGATGTATACAGATCGGATCGACCGCCTGTCCAGCGAAACCCAGCTCTTGCGGGAATATGCCATGCAGGTGCAGGAAGTCTACCATTCGGAGATAGAGATTCGCCAGAATAACGTGATGAAGGTCCTAACCATTGTCACCACCATTTTTTTGCCATTGTCGCTGATTGCCGGATGGTATGGCATGAATTTTGAATATATGCCGGAACTTGCCAGCCCATGGGGGTACCCTTGCGTCATAGGGCTGTGCGTGGCCATCGTTCTGGGGTGCCTCGTGCTGTTCAGGAAGAAGCATTACTGGTAGTAGGCCGACTGCGAATAGTAGTATCTTACAGAACAAAATTACAGAAAAATTTCAAAAAAGTGGTTGACAAATGGGTAAAGACGGATATAATAGAATTAAACATATGAACAAATGCTCATATGTTAACAGGTTAATCTGATTTGCTGCATTGGCAGATGAAATGCATCTGTTGGCTTTAACATGACCGGAAGCATGTTTACCATAATAATGCTGATGCAATTATTTTTCACCAAGGGAATTATGTTGAATGGAGGGATATTATGAAAAAGACTTACAAGTTTGAGGTGGATTGTGCGAACTGTGCAAATAAGATGGAAGAGGCGGCAAAGAAGACAGAGGGCGTGAGGGATGCCACTGTGAACTTCATGACGTTAAAAATGAACGTGGAGTTCCAGGAGGGGCGGG
>CATKZA010000134.1 GCA_949841235.1 uncultured Clostridiaceae bacterium | reverse complement strand
GCGGCACTGCCGGACATGTCACCCCGAATATTGCATTGATTCCCGAATTAAAGCGACAGGGGTATGACATTCATTACATCGGTTCCTATGACGGCATCGAGAGCAAACTAATTGCAGACATGGGCATTCCCTATTATGGCATTTCCAGTGGAAAACTCCGCCGATATATCGACCTGAAAAATATCAGCGACCCCTTTAAAGTCATCAGAGGACTGGGTCAGGCCAGGCATCTGATGCGGAAGCTAAAGCCCGACGTGGTATTTTCCAAAGGCGGGTTCGTATCCGTCCCCGTGGTAGTCGCTGCCAAGTCCAAAAAAATCCCCTGCGTGATCCACGAATCCGACATGACGCCGGGACTGGCAAATAAAATCTGCATCCCCTGCGCCACCAGAGTATGCACCAACTTTCCAGAGACATTGAAGCACCTGCCGCCAGAGAAAGCCGTTCTCACCGGCTCTCCCATCCGCCAGGAACTCTTCCACGGAGACAAGGCAAAAGGGCTGTCCTTCTGCGGCTTCGATGATCGCAAGCCAGTCATCCTAATTATCGGAGGCAGCTTGGGAGCCGTGGCTGTAAACACGGCAGTGCGAAATATCCTGCCCCAGTTACTAAAAGAATTCCAGGTAATCCACCTCTGCGGAAAGGATAAGCTGGATTCCTCCCTGGAGGGAACCAAAGGATATGTTCAATTCGAGTACATCAAGGAAGAACTCAGCGACCTCATGGCCGCCTCGGACATCATGATTTCCCGGGCAGGGGCAAATGCTATTTGCGAAATCCTGGCACTGAGAAAGCCAAACATCCTGATTCCCCTGTCTGCCCAGGCAAGCCGAGGAGATCAGATTCTCAATGCCGCTTCCTTTGAAAAGGCCGGATACAGCATCGTAATCCAAGAGGAAGACGTGACAAACGAAGGCTTGCTGGACGCAGTCCATCAGGCTTACAGCCAGAGGAAGGAATATCAGAAAGCAATGGAGCGCAGCCAGTTGAATAATTCCATTGAAAAGATTGTGGGGCTTATCAATGAAGCTGCAAAACGAAAAAAGAGCAAATAAAAAAGGGAACGCCAGAATCTTTATGCTTGCACAGAAGATTCTGGCGTTTTTTCATCACCGTTCCGCCATTTTTCCTACCGCATCAAACTTCGGCGAAGCCATCCTTCGACCATCTCCGCCGATCAGCCCATACTTCCCTTTCACCTTCACCACCGCATACCCCTGCTCATTAAAGCTGCTGAGCCTGTCATACCCAGCTTCCACAATCACATTTCCGTAAATATCCATAGCCCCGTATTTCCCCTTTTCCCGAAATACTGTCAGCCCGTTTTCGCCGAAATCCTCCGCATTGGCCAGCTTCGCATCTATCACCATTTCCCCATCCTGATCCACAAAGCCATATTTCCCGCCCAATGTAATGCGGCCCCTTCCCCCGGAAAAACTCCAGGCATTCTTTCTTGCCTTTTTCAGGATAATTTCCCCATCCGAATCAACGAATTTCCACTTGGTATGCTCCTGCACTACCCCAATGCCATCCTTTCCGTAATCCCGAACATTTTCATATTCTATGGGAACCACTTCCTTCCCCTGGGTATTCACAAAGCCATAGCAGTCCCCTTTCTGCACTTTCGCCAGGCCATTAGGTGCAAATGCCCCCATAAAATCATATTGGCAGGCAACAACCTCCCTGCCGGATTGATCAATGGCACCATAACCTTTCTTGCCCTGAACGGTGGCAAATCCCTCCTCGTTAAAATCCGTGGCGGAGCGATAAGACAGAGCAATCGCTTCCCTTCCGGAAGAATCCAGAAATCCCACCTTCCCATTTCTCTCAACTCTAGCCATCCCATGGGAATACTTCTCTGCCGCATCGTAGCGGAAGGATGTTATTCTCTTCCCCTCTTTATCAATGTATCCATATTTTCCCTCTTTTCTTGCCACTGCATATCCCTGGCACATATCCCCGGCATCCTCATACTCCGGCTCAATAACCATATTACCTCGAATGTCGATATAACCGAACTTCCCCTTCTCCTTCACTGGTGCCAGTCCCTCCGAAAAGCCTCCCGCAAATTCATAAGTTTGAGAAAACACAGACTTCCCATTGCCGTCTACATAAAAGAAATCCTCTCCCTGCTGCACCGGCACAATCACCTTCTCCGGCGACATCGTATCCAAAGATACCTTTTTCCTTTCCTGCGTGCCACATCCAACTACCAAAAGGCTCGCTGCCAGAAATACACCCAGACACTTTCCTGCTCGTTTCCTCATAATCATTTCCTTTCCTGCAAAGGCAAGCGGATGCCCGCCCTCTCTTTCCTTTCGCTTTTCTTGCCTCATCGCTAATTATGGCGTATACTGTATAAGAAACGCTTTACCGCAAATACTATTACTATACTGCCATGCCACTTTCAGCGTTGGCATTCGTTTTATAGTAAATTTAGCAAGGAGGTTTCCAATAAATATTCCAAAAGACCCCATGATTCTTGTCAGCTATATCAATACGCAGTTGCGGGATTCCTATCCCTCCCTGACAGATCTGTGCAAAAGCCTGTCCCTGGATGAAAAAGCCCTCCGGGAAAAACTGGCTGGAATCGACTATTACTATCACGAAGATATCAACCAATTTACGTAGCAAAATGTTATTATATACGGCTTCGCCGTTCATAGTAACGCCAAATTTACTAGTGGGCTGATACATTTCCCGCCTCATCCCGGGTCACCCACCTGGACATGCCGGAGCCATGGTTTCCAAAGGGTCTCTGGTGAAAACCAAACCTTTTGTAAAATGTCTCCCTCTCGAAGGCAGACATCAGGCTAATCATCACCGTCTCCCCCTTCATCACATCCTTCTGAATATAATCCAGCGTCCTGCGAATCAGCTCCGTGCCAATGTGCTTCCCCTGATAGGCAGGATTCACAATCACGTCTGTAATAAAATAAGTGTACCCTCCGTCACTGACAATCCTCGCCATGCCTACCGGCTCCCCGCCACACATGGCCACGCACAGATAGAACGTATTCTTAAGCGCAATCGCCGCCCTCTTCGGTGTCACCTGTATCCAATCCACAGACCTCCTGAGGGCATTATACCCTTCAACGGATATGTTATTCGTATAGCTGATCTCCTGGTTCATCTCGTGCCTCGTTTCCTTTGCCTTATTCCCATCCCAACATATCATTTCTGCTAATCATACCACAAAAAGAATAGAAAGGCAAAAACGAGGGAACGCTGATGCGCTCCCCCGTTTGCTATCCATTTAATCCCGTTTGCCACTCAGCCTTTTCTTCACGGCAAATCTTATAGCTTAAAGAACTTAATCTCATTTTCCAGATCATCGGACAGGTCCGTCAAATTGCCAGCGGATTCTGCCAGCAAGTTAATCGTAGCATTCAGTTCCTGCATGGAAGCAGTAGTCTGCTGCGTGGCTGCCGCATTCTCCTCAGAGATGGCCGAAAGATTGGAAATCACATCCACCACCTTCACCCTGGCGCCATCGCACACAATCGTCTGATCCTTAATGCTGCTAGTCTCCTCCCTGGAAGTATAAATGCCGTTCTGAACATTGTTAAACTGGCTCTTAGTCTGATTCAACTTCTCCTGCTGCTCATTCACAATGACCTGAACCTCATCCATCACTTCCACCGTCTTCTCAGAATCCTTTAACAGATTGGCGATAATCTCACTCACCTTCTGAGCAGATTCATTAGACTGTTCCGCCAGCTTCTGAATCTGGTTTGCCACCACAGCAAAGCCCTTCCCCTGCTCCCCTGCCCTGGCAGCCTCGATAGAAGCATTGAGGGAGAGCAGATTGGTCTCCTCTGCAATGGAAGTAATCAACTGAATCGCTTCGCTAATCATATTGGCAGATTCATTGGTAGCATTTACCTGATCGCCAATGCGGCGGATGGCATCCATCGTCCTGTCATTGGACCTGCTCAGCTCATTGATAATATCGGAAGAAGAATCTCCCGCATCCTTCATTCTGTCAGACGTATTATCCAGCGTGGACACCCGATCCACAATCCTGCTGATGACGCCTCCCATCTCATCGATATTGAGAGATGCCGTCTCAATCTCATCTGCCTGAGACACGGCTCCTTTGGAAATATCCTCCACTGCATGGCCAATCTCATCCGCCGTGGAACTTGTCTGGGAAGCCATGCTGCTCAGATCCTTGCCGGCATTCATCAACACGTCCGCCGTCTCTTTCACCTTCTGCATCACGGACAGCAATTCATTGCTCAACTGAGAAACTTCCCTCGCCATATCTCCCAGCTCGTCATTCCTCTTCAAAAGTTTTCCGTCAACATCTGCACGCAAATCTCCGGAGGCCAATACTTGAACCACTTTATTGGTAGAATTGATTGCCTTTCGGACAGAGATGATAAATACGAACACAATCACAATCATCACGATTGCGGCAACAACAGATACGCCAATCATAATGCTGGTCCTGCCCTGCACATACTCCGTAACATCCTTCTGAGGCTTCCCTGCAAAGAGCATGCCCACTGTGGATCCGTCACTGTTCTTCAAGGGCGCATAGTAAGCAAAATACTCCTCCCCGTTAATCACCACGTCATACGACTGATAAATCTCTCCATTTTTAACGACTGTATTATATACTTCATCCGAGGCATCCGTTCCAATCAGCCTCTCTCCTGTCTGTGCATCCTTCAACGTAGTGGCACGCCTTGTCTTATCATAGAATAGCGTAACACCCAATCCCGTTTCTTCTACCATCCGATCAAAGGTTTCCACATCCGCAGTAATATTGTAAGAACCTTTCAGAACATTGTTCTGATCGTCCAATGTGTAATCCCCCTCATCTTTGCTTTCCACTACCGTCTGAAAACTCTCCAACTGAATTTTCAGCCCTTCCATGACTTCGGTGCGCATGCCCGTCTGAATATTGCCAACCCCGACAATTGTCAAAATCGCCGCCAGCAGCAGCACTGGCAAAATAGACACCATTCCAATTTTAATTGCCAGTGACATGCGAATACCCTTAGATTCCCCATTTTTCTCTTTGCTCATCCTGTAAGTCCTCCTTCTTTGTAAAAAAGTTTTAACCTTAATATAAGCTGAGCGAGTATCTATATTATTATAGCATGCATGTTATATTTTGTCTACTTTTTCATGATTAAATTGCATTTCTGTAACACTATTATTGTTACAATTCACAACCATTCATTCCATCATGCGATAGCCCCTCTGCCTATGGCATAGGGCCTGATATCGCCGTGAGTAGCAAACTATCAATATATTATGTAATGCATCTTGAAGTTTTTCTTCCAGAACCGCATATCCATCACTTTTCCCGCATATGATACAACAGAAGATGCATCGTACTAGCACGGCAACTACAAGTTTATAGTGTACTGCCCTGCCTAAATCAACAGAGAGGTAAAGCATATGGAATTATTAACCAGAAACATATTTTCACAAAATATTATCTGCCGGGGAAACATACAGGTAACGCTGGAAGAGGACATCAATGTATCCGACACCAAGCCTGACATCGACAAAATCGTCAAATTGCAGGGGGAAATCCAGATATCCTCCGTGACTCCTGCCGAGGAAAAGGTACATATCAGGGGACTGCTCCAAGTCTCCCTGCTCTATACCACCTCCGATGACTTCCGGCCAATCCACAATATGAAA
>CATKZA010000133.1 GCA_949841235.1 uncultured Clostridiaceae bacterium | reverse complement strand
ATGCATTACGCAATCAGCCAATCATTTAGTACAGATGTCAGTTACTTCATATTCATTGTACTAGCAACCATTTTTATCCTATTCCATCATATAACAATCCATCAATTATTGCAACGATTCTATCCCATAAATAGGCATTCTTGGTTGGCATAGGTTACTGTTCACGGCGTTACGTTATAACAACGATGCCCCACATAAAAATCCCATGCCTGTATTGATCCGACAAGGCATGGGATCTCTTTAACCTGCGAAACATGCGCCACCGTCACATAATAGTGCCGTCAGGTAAACTGGCATGGTGAAATGAAATAGTTCATGGCAAGCCCCCAGAAAGGCCAAATGATTATATCCGATAGTATCTCCAGCTATATACTTTTGAATATCCGCTGGGAACGGTTTTCTTTCCCACCTTCCCATTGACCACGACCTTGAAGTAGTATACCTTGTTCTTCTTTAATTTCTTGCCTGCAACCTTTTTAATCGTGACGCTTCTTTTCTTAGCGCTGACAGTCTTCACCTTCTTAAATCCTGAATTTTTCTTGGTGGATGCGTATACCGTAAAGCTGCTGGCATTGCTCACCTTGGAGATGCTCAGCGTCACGTACTTCTTTTTCTTGTTAAACTTCGTACTTACCTTCTTCTCCACGCCGATATACTTATAGCCTGACCATCCGCCAAACACCCTCCTGGTGCCGCACATCACATAGGGGCGGACGCGGTATTTATAATAGTATCCATTTATGAAATTATTTACGCTTGTGGAAGTAGTTCCTGAACTGCCATCCTGATAGACATTCTTCTTTGCCTTGCCCCCGGGAGTAAGCAATTGGAACTGCACCCCGTCTCTGTCATAGGCAGAGGAGGCAGCAAACTGATAGGAATTGAGACTATCCCATGCATTGGTAAGTCCGAATCCCTTTGAATTGAAAGCCGGCGCCAGCGTCTTGAAATGGGCATAATTATAAGTGCCCACGGCCACATAGCCTGTGGCAGACTTTCTGCAGGCATAAAGATAGCACCAATACGCTTTCCCCTGATTCAGCTTTACGCTGGATGCCACCGTAGTATCGGCTGACTGCCCCAAAAGCACCTTGTTGCTATACAAGCGGTACAGGTTTGCCCCGGAAATAGCATTGGTCTTTACAGATATGCCATTGGGCTTGGCATCCGCCTGCACGATATCCATAGAGCCATCAGGCGCCGTCACTGCCTCGATAGTGGCAGACTCAGATCCGGCAACCTTATCTTTCCCGCCATAGTCCGCACACAGCCCCATCCGGGCATAATAAGTCTTCCCGGCACTCAGGCTGTAAGCACTGACCTTGGGACTCGACGAGGTATCTACCGTAGTCCATGACTTGCCATCTATGCTGAGATCCAAGTAATAATAATCCGCCCCCAGCACGGCATCGCACTGCATTTCAATCGAACTTCTCGAATCATCCGTCTGCTTTACGCCTGTCACCTGCCCTGCGGCCTGGGTATCCGCCTTCGCAGCCATGCCGAAGCACAGAGCCAGTCCGGAAACCAAAAGATATTGCTTCCATTTTTTCATTAAAGTAAAATCTCCTTTCATGATGAAAAAAACTAAATTACAATCCCATTTTACTATGTTATGCCCTGTATGGCAAGTAAATTTTAAGCGGCTGCCTTAGAAGCAGCCGCTTAACAATCGTCACCATATTTTATACACTACATGTATAACTCAATGCACTTTTTCATCCTAAATCCAATAATGGAGCCTTTGCCCTCGCCTTGCCAGTCAAAAAACATCCATTGGCCAACAAGACTATCTAGACCACATAAATTTACCGGATGAGCTAGGACTTTTAGCCATATTGCGCAAGTCCTGAACCTTCTTGATCTTCAGCTTGGACTTCTTAATCTTGCATGTGAGCGTCTTAGCCTTGCCGTTCTTCAAGTTGATGGTCTTCTTCTTCAAAGAATAGATGCCAATCTTCTTGCCCTTCTCATTCCAGACGGTTACCTTGAAGTTCTTAAGCTGCTTAGCCACCCGGCCGAATCTGTTAATCAGCCTCACCTTGATAATCAGGTTTCCCTTCTTGTCATAGGATACATGATAGGTATTTGACGTAACCTGTCTGGGAGTCGCTTTGCCAATAGCCAATTTGCCCACGCTGTACACGTTGTCCTTTACCGTCACCTTGCAGGTTCCCACGACAGTACTTCCATCCTTTACCGTAACCGTAGCAGTTCCCTTCTTCTTTCCCGTTACGTTACCGCTAGCATCTACAGAGACCGTCTTCGGATTGCTGGAGACATATGTAAACTTGGCACCGCCGGCATTCAGCACGTTCACCTTGTCCTTGAAGCCCTTGGTCACGATGATGCTCTTGGTATCCAGAGAGGGCTTTGCCGTCTGCACCGGCTGGAATGCCCCCAGCAGATGGAACTGCTGACTTTCAGCAAACGTCAGGGAAATCTGGTAAGTGCCAGTTGTGGCATCGACTATATTAATATAATAAATAGTAGTTCCCCCCTGCGCGAAATCCCAAGAGGTATCCGTCGCCATAGCATTCTTCGGTCCAAATACCACCGTTCCATTGCTCCTGGCGATGCTATAAGTAAAATTGCACTTTGCAGCCGTGAGAACCCCAATGGAGAGGTTGCCGTTTGATGGAAGCGTAAATGTCCTAGACACCGGCTGACCCGCCGTCGCTGATGGCGTCACGCTTTCCTTCGTAGTGTCAAGTACAGATACCACATTGCTTCCGCTGTCAGCAGCTTTTGCAACCTGATTCTGGATCGGCATTCCCGTCAAGCACAGAGCCAGCACCAAAAGAGCAGCCGCCGCCTTTTTCAAAAATGATTTCATAATTAATCCTCCTAAATGAAATAAAAGTGACGATGTCCGTCGCAATAAACGACCTATGACATAGATTTTACTCCATTCTTTTGTAATAATCAATGTAAATATTTCACAAAGATTTCACATTTTTGTTACGATTCACAGCAAAGCTGTTTTTTCAGCGTCTCCGTCGCCTTTTTCAGGGCATCCGGTATCCCGGCAGGGTTCTTCCCGCCGGCCTGAGCCATATTGGGCCGGCCGCCGCCGCCGCCGCCCACGCAGGAGGCAATTTCCTTAATCATGTTCCCGGCATGGGCGCCCTTTCCGATTGCCCCGTCTGTCGCCATGGCAAGGAGCATCACCTTTCCCTCTGACGCAGAGGCAAGCACCACCACGCCCTCGCCGATCTTTTCCTTCATCTGGTCGCCGAGACCTCGCAGACCGTTCATATCCACGCCCTGCACATCCATGGCAAGGAGATTCACGCCCCCGATTTCCTGAATCCTGCTTTCCACATCTCCCACCGCATCCTTGGCAAGTTTTGCCTTCAGCTTCTCATTTTCTCCTTGGAGTGCCTTCATCTCCTCCTGCAAGGATGCGATTTTCTTCGCCAGCCCATTCACATCCGTCTTGGCAGCCTTGGCAGCCTCCTTCAGGGAATCTTCCATCCTGGCATAGTGCTTCATAAGCCCAGCCCCGGTCAGCGCCTCGATGCGCCGCACTCCCGCAGCCACTCCGCTCTCGCTTATGATTTTAAAGTATGAAATCGCACCGGTATTGGCCACATGAGTACCGCCGCAAAGTTCCACGCTAAATGCCTGTGCTCCCGGCTCTCCCATCTGCACCACCCGCACCTTGTCGCCGTACTTCTCTCCGAACAATGCCATGGCTCCTGTCTTCTTGGCATCCTCCAGGCTCATCTCCTCCGTGGATACCTGGAGATCCTTGGCGATTTCTTCATTCACAATCTCCTCCACCCGTTTGATCTCCTCCGGCGTCATGGCAGAGAAATGGGAGAAGTCAAAGCGCAGCCTGTTTCCATCCACATAGGAACCCGCCTGCTCCACATGGCTTCCCAGAACCATGCGCAGAGCCTTCTGCACCAGATGGGTTGCGCTGTGATTCTTTTCCGTGGACTTGCGGATCATCTCGTCCACCCGCAGGGTGACCCTATCCCCCACCTTGAACATGCCCTTCTTCATCGTACCCACATGGCCGATGCGCCCGCCTTGGAGATGGATGGTATCCTTCACGATAAACTGACTGTCTCCTATGGTAATGATGCCCACATCTCCCTGCTGGCCGCCCATGGTTCCATAGAAGGGCGTCTCGTCCACGATGACCGTGCCGTTCTGCCCGTCTGTCAGAGCCTGCACCACCTCTTCCTCCGTGGTAAGCACGCTAATCACGGAATCATGCGCCAGCCTGTCATAGCCCACGAAATGGCTGGTGATCGCCGGATCAATCTGCTGGTACACCGTCTCTTCCGCTCCCATGTAGTTCGTAGTCTTTCTGGCACTCCTGGCCTTCTCTTTCTGCTCCTCCATGGCGGCTGCAAAGCCTGGCTCGTCCACCCGGCATCCCTTTTCCTCCAGAATCTCAATGGTCAGATCCAGAGGAAAGCCATAGGTGTCATACAGTTTGAAGGCATTTTCCCCAGACAGTTCCTTGCTTCCGCTCTGATCCAGCTCCTCCTGCATCTGGGCAAGAATGGAAAGCCCCTGGTCAATGGTCTTGTCAAACTTATCTTCCTCCTGGGTCAGCACCTGGACGATAAATTCCCTCTTCTCCTCCAGCTCCTGATATCCGTCCCTGCTCTCTGCGATCACCGTCTGGGCCAGTTCCGCCATGAACTTCTTCTGGATGCCCAGCTTCCTTCCATGGCGCACGGCACGGCGAATCAGGCGGCGCAGCACATAGCCCCTGCCCTCGTTGCTGGGCATGATGCCATCGGATATCATAAAGGTTGCGGAGCGGATATGATCGGTAATCAGGCGGATGGACACGTCCTTCTCCTCATCTTTCTGATATGCCACCCCGGCCAATGCGCAAATCTTATCCCGAATCGCCTTCATGGTGTCAATGTCATAGACGGAATCCACTTCCTGCACTACCACGGCAAGCCTCTCCAAGCCCATTCCCGTGTCGATATTTTTATTCTCCAGTTCCTCATAATTTCCCTTGCCATCCCCGTCAAACTGGGTAAACACATTATTCCAGATCTCCATATAGCGGTCGCACTCGCAGCCCACCTTGCAGTCCGGCTTGCCGCAGCCATACTCTTCCCCTCTGTCATAATAAATCTCAGAACAGGGGCCGCAGGGGCCTGCGCCATGCTCCCAGAAATTGTCGCACTCGCCGTTCTCGTCCCGGTAGAAGCGGGTAATCTTCTCTCCGGGAACCCCGATTTCCTCCGTCCAGATGCGGAATGCCTCGTCATCCTCCCCGTAAATGGAAGGGTACAGACGCTCCGGATCCATCTCCAGAACCTCCGTCAGATACTCCCAAGACCAAGTCAGGGCTTCCCGCTTGAAATAATCCCCAAAGGAAAAATTGCCCAGCATCTCGAAAAAGGTCAGATGCCTTGCCGTCTTGCCCACATTCTCGATATCTCCGGTGCGGACGCACTTCTGGCAAGTGGTCACCCGCTTCCTTGGGGGAATCTCCTGCCCGGTAAAATAAGGCTTCAAAGGAGCCATTCCAGCATTGATCAGCAGCAAGCTGTTATCATTGTGGGGCACCAGAGAAAAACTCTTCATCGCCAGATGTTCCTTGCCCTCAAAAAAATCCAGATAGCTTTTGCGAAGCTCGTTCACGCCATATTTTTTCATACTAATCCTCCATTCCGAGAACGTTTACGTTCGAGGAACCGCGCGAGAAAACTGCGAATGCAGTTTCTCGTGTCGGATTAAGG
>CATKZA010000132.1 GCA_949841235.1 uncultured Clostridiaceae bacterium | reverse complement strand
ATCCTCGCATAGGGACAACAGGGGATGCTCTCCCGAATATTGCAGCTGGAGAACATCCTTCTCCATTTTCAAGTCCATTTCCAACGTAGGATTCCCCTGAATGATCTCCACATCCTCCATCTTCTTCCCATAGAGATACAGAGTGCAAAAACTCCCCGCCGCCAGAGACAGCACCTTTTCCAGCATCCTCTTGGAAAGCACGATCTCCTGCCTGTTAAACAGGTTCGAGTAATAGGTCTTGCCCAAGGTCTCCTGAACCTCATACATTTCTGTCAGATACTCCAAAATCGGCTTCGATGTCTCATCAAAGTCGCACTCTCCGGGAATGAAGCAAAATTCCTTGCCAAGCCGTATCGTCTTTTCCTGATAATAATCCGTAATAAACTTTTTCGTGTTGGATACCTTGTACATCTTTCCCGCACCCGCATAGAGGCTGAGATACGCTTTGGCATTCTGGTTTTTCATAAATTCCGGCACGGTGATGGACAGGGTGACATGATAATAATGGGGAGTGAGCTGGCGATATTCCCGTTTCCTAAAGTATTCCACAATCTGGTAGGCAGTCTTCTCCTCCGGCTCCTGGGTACTATCCGCATTCTTCCGCTGCTGGTAGTCCGCAATAAACAGCATGGTGGCAATAACATGCTTGCATGCCCCCGAATACTTCACATAGGCGGGACAATTGCAGGTATAGCCCATATCCTCCTCCGGGGAAATGGTCACGATGTACTGGCTTCCCCCCTTCACCAGCGCCCGGTACTGCCTGCTAGTCTCATTCCAGGTCACCTTGGACACCGCATGGGCCGCATAATAGCGCATCCCCCTGTAATACACCGTCTCCGAAGATGCCATCTGCCTGATTGCTTCACGGGTAATATTATGCATAGAAATATTCATGCTCCTTTCTCAGCCTGCGAATTTCATCCACTCTTCCATCCATGCCGCCACAGGTGGCACAAACAACCCACAAAACGAAGAACGCTGCTTTTGCGTTCTTCTTAAGAATGACTTAGTTTTACTTAGGCGGTGTCTTGTACCGCCGTAGTAAATCTTCATTCTTTTTATCCCTTCAATAGATGCAGCTTGTCCGCCAGAATGGACATCCTGCGCCCGAAAGGAAATTCATACAATTCCGTTCTGCTAAGCGCCAGCAGCTTCAGTACCAGCACGAAATAGCTGAACACCGCCACAATCACCGCCGGAAGGATAGCCACATAGATCCGATGGGTCAGCAGAAAGCATCCCTGATAGACCAGATAGGTCAATATTCCCATCAATACCGAAGCGATAAGGGGTACGGAAAATGTCCGCACCACCTCCTGGCGAAACCCCAAATGCTTCCTCACTGCCCTGCCATTGAGATAGCACACCAGCATGGGATACGTCACGTTTCCCAGCACCAGGGCATAGACGCCCATCTCCGTGAAGGCCAGCAGCCCATACACCAGCACCACATGGAGTATCAGAGACACCAGAGAGTGAATCACCGGCAGATTCATCCGGTCAATGCTCTGCAGCACGCCGCTGGTCACGGTGGACAAGGCATAGAAAATCACGCAGGCGGAACCCGTCATCAGCATGGTCCCCCCCAGGGCAAAATCAGAATTGCGGAACAGAAGCCTCAGAATCGGCTCCCCCAATACCGCCAGCCCCACCGCCGAGGGAAATGCGATAATCATATTGAATTTAATCGCCAGCCCCACCCTCTGATGAACCTCTCTGGTATGGTTTTTCAGATAGGAGGCTACCAAGGCCGGTATCATGGAAGATGCAATGGCCGTGGACACCGCCGTAGGCACATTCACCAGCAAGCGATACTTGGTACTGTAGATGCCCAGCAGGGAACTCACCTTCCTTGCAGACATTCCCTTATCCTCCATAGCCATATTGAACAGTGTCACATCAATGATCCCGCTAAGCTGGTATACCGTCTGGCTCAGAATAATGGGAACCACCGTCCACAGGATGAGCCGATAGGATGCCGCCAAACTCTCCCGGGAAGATAATCTGTCCCTTCCCTTCTGCCTCTCCATCACCGGCCGGTAGAGGAGATAGATGAAGAAGAGAATGAGAAAGGCGGCCAAAGCACCGAACAAAGTGCCCATGGTGCCACCTGCCGCCCCCCAGCCAGCCACTTCCGGGGAAGTGCTGTACTTTCTCATAAGCATGAAGGATGCCGCCACGCTCACAAAGGCATTAATAATCTGCTCAAAAATCTGGGACACCGCCGTGGGCATCATGGTCTTGCGTCCCTGAAACAGTCCCCGGAACACCCCCATTACCGCCACGATAAAGATCGTAGGTGCCAGCACTCTCAGCGGCAGGGCAATCCCCCGATACTTGGCAAAGAAATTGCTCTCCAGCATATCCGCCCCGAAATACAGCAGAAGAGCCGCAATGCCCCCGGTAAAGAAGGAGAAGAACAATGACCTCCGAAACAGCGTATAGGCGCTTCGATACCGCCCCTGGGCGCACTTGGCAGAGACCAGCTTGGACACCGCCATGGGCAGGCCGTAGGAGGAGATAATCAGCATGATATTGTAGACCTCGTAAGAGGCAGAGTAAATCCCCATCCCCTCATCCCCCAGGATATTATTCATGGGAATGCGGTACACCAGCCCAATCATGCGCACCAAAATCGATGCCATGGCAAGTACGCTGCCCTGCTTCAAAAATCCACTGGCTTTCACCTGTCTATCTTCCCCCATACATAGCCTCCGTCTTTAATCTCTGGTAATGCCCAAGTTCTGTAAAATGTTCTCCTGCTTCTCCTCCATCACTTCCCGCTCATCCTCCTCCATATGGTCATATCCCATCAGGTGCAGCATGCTGTGGGCAGTGAGGAAGGCAAGTTCCCGCTCTAAGCTGTGCCCATACTCCTCCGACTGTTCCCTTGCCCGCTCTAAGGAAATCACGATATCCCCCAGCAGCAGTTCCTTCGTATCCAGGTTAAAATACATGACCTGTGCCTCCGGGGAGTCCAGCTGGGAAAAATCTGCGGGTACTTCGTATTCCACCATGGGAAAGGACAGCACGTCCGTAGGCACGTCCAAATCCCGAAATTCCTGATTCAGCCTGCGGATGCCCTCATTCTCCGTCAGCCTCACATTGACCTCGCACTCATAGGGACACTGCTCCTGGCGCAATGCCTCCCCCACCACCTTCCTTAACACTTCCTCATAGTCGAAGCCTATCTCTTCCTCCCCATCCCGCTCAAATAAAACTGTCATCTGCCATCCCCCTTCTCAAAAGCATGGGCGGTAAAATATGCCTGCAATGCCTCCAGCTGATCCACCGTCATCCCGCTGTCCTTGAGATTTCCCTTAGACAAGCGATTCTGTATCACATTATGTACCAATTTCTCATCTGTCAGTTTTTCCCGCATCCCGCTTTTCTTCAAATAATCGCTGGTGGAAAGAATGCAATCGCTTAGCATCACCACCGCTGCCTCCGGCGAATCGGGTATCTCATAATTCGGACTATGCTGCCTGATTACGCTCTGCAATCTCTCTGGAAAGGAATATTCCTCACCCAGCGCCTCACCTGCCTCCACATAGTTCCCCGATTCCGCCATCCTGCCCATCTCATGGTATAATCCCCCCGCCTTGGCCAGAAGCCCGTCTGCTCCGATGGCATCCGCAGCCCTGCCCGCCAGATCGGACACCCGGCAGGAATGGCGGTACAAATCCCCGGAATACTCCCGCAGCTCCACCGCCAGGGAAAACTCCTCCTCCAGCACCCGCTCCAGAGATTCCCGCTCAGAGACCTGTTCCAATGGCCGATCCTCTTCCCCGGGTACTCCCGGCCCCTTGTCCATCTCCTGCACAGGCACCCCCTTGCCATCCTCCCCACCGGGAGACCCTCCTGCCGATGCCATGGCTGCCTCTTCCTTACCCATTGCCAGATTGCGACTCCCCAGATACCGCAGATAACAATACCCCAGAAACACCATCGCCAAAATCCCCACCATCTCCACCGCTATCTGCACGGCGTGAACCCGGAGGACATGCATATTCAGCCGATACCTCACCAGCTGCAGCACTCCATCCACCGCCATAAGGATCACTGCAAGATACACTGTTGCCTCCTTCATGCGGTACAGGGAGAACAGAGTGGCCAGGAGAAACCCAAAGAGGGTTGCCACCGCAAAGGCATACAGATCCCCGCCCTCCATCAGAACCAGAATGACATAGCCGGTCATCAGAAGCACATGCAGGGAAGCCGCCAGTTCCAGTCCTGCCTCCATGGCCGCAAATGCCACCACCAGAAGCCACAGCACGCCCATATTTCTCACGGGGCAGATCCCCAAAAAGAGAAAGGAAAGCATAAAACATCCCCAAAATATGCCCTGACTGCGAATCCTTCGGTAAAAAACTCTTCCGCTGGTGCGGAGAAACAACAGATAGCCGCTGGAGAGCAGCACCATGAAAAATACGTTGGAAAAAAGCGTCTGCAATGTCTCTCTCTCCAAAAGACCATGTACCGCCGCTGCCATCAGCGGTGCCAGATACAGGCAGATGTTCTGTATCAGCTCTCTTCCACGATTCTCCTGTGTATCCACTTCACATCCTCCTGAGATCTTCCTCTGCCTCCGCGGGAACGCCTGTCCTCCCGCTTCGCTGCCGATGCCACCTGCTTCTTCCTCTCCAAGCGCTTATCATAGTTGTCATATGCTTTCACGATTTTCTGCACCAATGGATGCCGCACCACATCCTGGCTGGTCATATAGGAAAAGCCGATATCCTCCACCTTCTCCAGCACTTCCAGCGCCTGCTCCAAGCCGGACTTGGTATCGAAGGGCAAATCCTTCTGGGTCAGATCCCCCGTCACCACCACCTTGGAGCCAAATCCAATTCGGGTGAGGAACATCTTCATCTGGGCGGGCGTGGTATTCTGAGCCTCGTCCAAGATAATAAAGGAATTATCCAAAGTGCGCCCGCGCATATACGCCAGAGGCGCCACTTCGATCAGCCCCTTCTCCACATTCCGCAGATAGCTTTCCGCCCCCATGATCTGGTACAGGGCATCGTACAGCGGCCTCAGATAAGGATCCACCTTGCTCTGCAGGTCTCCCGGAAGGAATCCCAGCTTTTCCCCCGCCTCGATGGCCGGCCTGGTGAGAATGATCTTTCCCACCTCGTCCCGCCGAAATGCCTCAATCGCCATGGCCATGGCAAGATAAGTCTTTCCAGTCCCCGCCGGCCCGATGCCAAATACGATCATCCGCTCCCGAATCAGCTTCACATACTCCTTCTGCCCCTCCGTCTTAGGCTTGATGGGCTTTCCCTGAATCGTATGGCTGACGATATCGGAATCGATGGCCACCAGATCCGCAGAATCCCCTTCCAATGCAAAGGACAGGGCATAATCCACATTCTGCTCCGTAATCGTATTTCCCCGCCTGGCCAATTCCAGCAGCTGCATCAAGATCTCCTCCGCCTGCTTCAGCCTTCCAGGCTCCCCCACCAGCTTGATAGCGCCATCCCTGGCCACCATGGTCACATTGAGATTCTTCTCTATTTTCTTAATATTGGCATCAAAACTGCCAAAAATATTCCCCTCGTACTTCACGGGAATTTCAATGATTGTTTCCGTCACCGCCATCATTCTCTGCTTCCTTCACATATTGCTTATTCTTTTTCTTAATTGCCTTGTAGGTGTCCTGCTTCTTGTCGAATTGCACAGTCCCGCTCAATCGGTAGTTTCCCTGCTCCTTCTGAAAGGACACGGTGCTATCCTTCAGCACGTACCCTGCCGCCCTCTTCTT
>CATKZA010000131.1 GCA_949841235.1 uncultured Clostridiaceae bacterium | reverse complement strand
CCCGAACGAGAGATGGGGCGAACTCCACAGGGAAGGTGCCGCCGCTTACGTTTCCGACAGTTTCCATGATATAATTCAGGCTGTCCACGCATTCTCCATCGCAGACCTGGGATATGGAATCCAGATCCAGAGAGCCATTTTCAAATAATCCGATAAATTTCTGGATGGCAGGGGCGGGGAAGGCGGCTTCCTCCAATTCCTTTCTCACGCCGTCTATTCCGATTTTATCTTGCTTGTCAAAGATGATGGCAAGTTTTTCATGGTCGTCATCGCAGAATCCGGCATAAGAAAAAATGCTCTTTAAAATGCGCCGGTCATTTATTTTTACTTTATATTTCTTTAATCCAATGTGATTCAGGGCTTTCGTGGTTGTCAGAATCAAATCCACTTCCGCATCCGGAGATGGATTTCCGATGATGTCGATATCGCACTGCATAAATTCCCTCAGTCTGCCTTTCTGGGGACGTTCTGCCCGGTATACCCGGTCCATCTGGATGACCTTGAATGGGGTGAGCAGTTCGTTTCTATTGTTGGCAAAGTAGCGGGAGAGGGGCAGCGTCAAGTCATACCGAAGTCCCATGTCGGTCAATTCTGTTTCTGAGGGATTTTCTTTCTGCAAGGAAGAGGATAATTTCTGTCCCCTTTTCAGGATTTTGAATATGAGATTGAGGTTTTCTCCGCCCTCGCTCTTGTCCAGATTGACAGCATCTTCTATGATGGGAGTGGTGATTCTGGAAAATCCCGCATCCTGATATACTTCTAAAATCGTATGTTGCAGGTAATCCCGGATTGCGGTTTCTCTTGGAAGATAATCTCTCGTTCCCTTTACTGGTGTTGATTTCATGCGATACCTCATTTCTGCGCTGCCTCCTGCTGTATTAAGGATGGAAAAGATGCAAGCAGTCAGTCGTATTGTGTCGCAGCGCAGACACAATGCCAGCCTGTTTTTAAGCACCCCATCTTTCATGCCGTGTTTTTTGACATAACCCAAGTTGCGGGGCAACTTGTAGGTTCAATGGGCTAGTACAACGAATATTAAGTTTAACGTAAAGATATTTATTATTCGTTGTACTAGCACTTAGTTTATCATAAATAAATTTATTCAGCAATAGTTACTGCCATATCCATGTAAGTTGTATGAGGGAAATTCGCATTCATTATGCGCTGCTGTTTTTGGTGCCATACAGGGAATTGCACTGGAAAAAGTCAGAATCCCAAACACATCATTACCAAAGATAGATTGACTTATGGATATGATAGTTAGTCGATAGCCATGAACAGTATCCAATTATGTCCTTAAAATGTGAAAAACTTTTTTGACTTATGGGGTAGAATGGTGTAAAATCAAAGAGAGAGTGCAGTGTTTTGGGCGGAAATGCCAGAAGGCTGCGGGAATAAAGCTGCGACAGTGGCGAGATTAGACGTTGGAGGAATTATGGATCAGAAGCTAAAGGTAGGTATCCGTGGCGGTACCGGAATGGTGGGACAGAGATTTATTGCGTTGTTAGAGGATCATCCATGGTTTGAGGTGACTGCGATTGCGGCAAGCCCGCGCAGCGCCGGGAAGACATATGAAGATGCCATCGGCGGGCGTTGGAAGATGGATACGCCTATGCTGGCAAGTGTGAAAAAGATTGTGGTGCAGGACGTGAGCGACGTGCAGGAAGTGGCTGCAAAAGTGGATTTTGTGTTCAGTGCCGTGGATATGACCAAGGATGAAATCAGAAGGATCGAGGAAGAGTATGCCAAGGCAGAGACACCGGTGGTATCAAATAACAGTGCGCACCGCTGGACCCCGGATGTGCCCATGGTGGTGCCGGAATTGAATCCGGAGCATTTTGAGGTGATTGCGGCGCAGAAGAAGCGTCTGGGCACTTCCAGAGGATTTATCGCCGTAAAGCCTAACTGCTCTATCCAGAGTTATACGCCGGCGCTCACTGCGCTGAAAAAGGCAGGGTTTGAGCCGAAGACGGTGGTGGCAACCACCTATCAGGCCATTTCCGGTGCAGGCAAGACATTTAAGGATTGGCCGGAAATGGAGCATAACATCATTCCCTTCATTGGCGGCGAGGAGGAAAAAAGCGAGCAGGAGCCTCTTCGCATCTGGGGCAGGGTGGAAGATGGCCGGATCGTGAAGGCCGATGGCCCGGTTATTACTACCCAGTGCATCCGCGTGCCTGTGCTGGACGGACATACGGCGGCAGTGTTCGTCACCTTTGAGGAGGGGAAGAAGCCTACCAGGGAGGAGATTTTGAAGGCGTGGAAGGAATTTTCGGGTCTGCCCCAGGAACTTGATCTTCCCAGTGCTCCCAAGCAGTTTATCCAGTATCTGGAGGAGGATAACCGCCCCCAGGTATCTCTGGATGTGGATTATGAAAATGGCTTCGGGGTATCTATGGGCCGCCTGAGAGAGGACACTGTCTTTGACTGGAAGTTTATTGGCCTGTCCCATAATACGGTGCGGGGTGCGGCTGGCGGTGGTTTGCTCACTGCTGAATTGCTGACGGCAAAGAAGTATATTGCTGCAAAATAAAGCAGAAGGAGGTAAGAGATGACAGGAAATAAATATCGAATCTTAGTAAAGGGAATTGTGCAGAAGGGGAATGAATTTCTCACAGTGCAGAAATGGTATGATGACAATATCGCAGATCCTTATCAGTGGGAGTTTGTGGACGGGGAGGCAGAGTTTGGAGAATCTCCTGATGCGGCGGTGATCCGCATTATACAGGAGCAGACGGGGCTGACCGCAGTAGTAGACCGAATCCTGTATACATGGACTTTTATGATCGGCAATCAGTGCAATTTGGGCATTTCGTATCTGTGCATTACGGATATGGATGAGGATGGCGTGGTTCTATCGGAGGATTTGCACGATGCGAAATGGATTGGCGGAGAGGAATTTGACCAGTACATTTATAACAAGCGAATGCTGGAAGATTTGGAGCGAGCAGAGATATTTTAATTCTGAGGCATCTATCAGTGATGATAGATGCTCTCTGTATATATCAGAGGTTTTTACAGTATAGGAAACTGCTCGAAATATGCAAAGAGAAGAACACTGGTTCTGCGTTCTTCTAGATGTTTTTAAACATCTTGGTGTGAATGGTAGCCTTTCTTGGCGAGGTATTTGCGAGTCTAGAAAGACTTCACACCTTTTTTACGATGATGCGATTTGCTTAAGGCAAATGGAGGGTAAGATAAAATGATGGAGAATATTTTGATTAAGGGAGGGCGGCTGGTCAATCCCGCCACTGCCACGGACGAGGTATATGATATTCTGATTGCAAACGGACGGATTCAGAAGATAGGGGATGATTTGCAGGAAGGGGATGCCCGGGTAATAGATGCGTCAGGCAAGGTGGTGATGCCGGGGTTTCTTGACCTCCACGTCCATTTGCGGGAACCGGGATTTGAATATAAGGAAACCATTGAGACGGGAGCGAAGGCTGCCGCCCATGGAGGTGTTACCACGATCTGTCCCATGCCCAATACGAATCCCGTGATTGATAGCCCGGAGCGGGTAAAGGATTTGCTGCGCCGTGCAGAGGGCATGCCGGTGCGCATTCTTCCGGTGGGTGCGGTTACCTTGGGGCAGGAGGGAAAGGAACTGGCGGATATCCGGGGCATGAAGGAGGCCGGAGCGGTCGCCCTCAGCGAGGATGGCAAGTCGGTGATGGATATCCGGCTCTTTCGGGAGGGCATGAAGGAGGCGGCCGCCTGTGGAATCCCTATGTTTTCCCATTGCGAGGACAAGGATCTGGTGGCAGGGGGCGTGATGAATGCCGGAATGAGGGCGGATGAACTGGGACTTCCGGGAATCACCAATGCTGTGGAGGACGTGATTGTGGCCAGGGATATCCTGCTGGCTAAGGAGACGGGCTGTCAGCTGCATTTGTGCCACTGCTCCACGTCGGATAGCATGGCTCTCCTTGATTTGGCCAAGGGTCAGGATTTGCCGGTGACAGGGGAGGTTTGCCCCCATCATTTCATCCTGTGTGATGAGGATATCTCAGAGGATCATGGCAGATTCAAGATGAATCCGCCCCTGCGCGGCAGGGAGGACGTGAGGGCGTTAAGAGAGGCACTGCGGGACAATGTAGCGGATGTGATTTCCACGGATCATGCACCCCACGGAGCGGAGGAGAAGGATCAGTCCATGCGGGATGCACCTTTTGGCATTGTGGGCATTGAAAATTCTTTTGCTTTGGGATATACGGAATTGGTGAAAACCGGGTATCTGACGCTGTCCCAGCTGGTGGAGAAGATGAGCGTCAATCCGGCAAAGGTTCTTGGCATTGACAGAGGGAATCTGGCACCGGGCAAGGTGGCGGATGTTGTGATTGCGGATGTGGATCGGGAATATGCCATTGACCCGGATACCTTTTTCTCAAAGGGCAAGAACACGCCTTTCGGGGGAAAGATGGTCTATGGGGAGGTTCTGGTTACCATTCTAGAGGGACAAGTCGTGTATCAGAAAGAGCAGGATTGAGAAGCGGTATTTTCCCTTCCATGAAGTGGGGGTTTCCTGTCATGTTGCCATGAGCCGTGAAGTCATGAATGGCAATGTGTAGAAAGGTCGGGAGAAATAATATAGACAGGCGTAAGGATAAGTAAGGAGGCAGAATATGATTAATACTTTGATTCAGAAGATTCAGGAGAGGAAGGCACCCATCGTTGTAGGGCTTGATCCTATGTTGAATTATGTGCCGGACTGGATTCAGAAGGCGGCTTTTGAGGAGCATGGCGAGACTCTGGAGGGGGCGGCGGAGGCCATCTGGCAGTTTAACCGGGGAATCGTGGATGCGGTCTGTGATTTGATTCCGGCGGTAAAGCCCCAGCTCGCCATGTATGAGCAGTTTGGCATTCCGGGGATGATTGCCTTTCAAAAGACGGTGGATTACTGCAAGGAGAAGGGTCTGGTGGTTATCGCAGATGCGAAGCGGGGAGACATTGGCTCCACCTCTGTGGCATATGCGGTGGGACATCTGGGAAAGGTTTCTGTGGGCGGCAAGTCCTATGCGCCTTTTGACGAGGATTTTATCACGGTCAATCCCTATCTGGGGACGGATGGGGTAAAGCCTTTCGTGGATGTGTGCAAGGAGCATCAGAAAGGAATCTTTGTGCTGGTGAAGACCTCCAACCCCTCCAGCGGGGAATTTCAGGATCAGAAGATTGATGGCAGACCCCTCTATGAATTGGTGGCGGAAAAAGTGGTTGCCTGGGGCGAGGAGTGCATGGGAGATTCCTACAGCAATGTGGGCTGCGTTGTAGGTGCGACCTACCCCGAGCAGGGGAAGATTCTGCGGAAGCTGATGCCTAAGACCTATATTCTAGTGCCGGGCTACGGCGCTCAGGGAGGGACGGCTAAAGATTTGGTGGATTATTTTAATGAAGATGGCTTGGGAGCCATTGTCAATTCTTCCCGGGGAATCATTGCCGCCTATAAGAAGGAAGAATATAGTAAATTTGGGGAGGAGCATTACGCCGAGGCATCCCGCCAGGCGGTGGAAGATATGATTGCGGATATCAATAGCGTGATGTGACGGCTTTGATGCACGCAGCAAAAATCGCACAGCGAACGCCAAAAACAATTTTTCGTTCACTATACAAATAAGAATGGGAGAGCAGCGTTCATGCGCAATAAGGCAAAGATGAACAGGATTCACAAATGAACGAAGCTCACAAGCAAACGAAGTTTACAAGCAAACGAAGTTTGCTTTGTAGAAATGAGGAGTAATATGGGAAAAATCAAGACAGTGGGAACGGTGAAG
>CATKZA010000130.1 GCA_949841235.1 uncultured Clostridiaceae bacterium | reverse complement strand
CCAGACTCGCCCCTACAGGGTATGCAAGAAGGATTTTAAGAATTTCTGGTTCCGGTAATTCGTTGACCGGGAGTGGTAAAAGATGTATAATAAGAAGGTACGGAGTTTTACTAAGACATGGAACGCCATTGCGATGCAGGTATGGCCAGAAGGGGGAAGAGCCCGAAAGGGAGCTTCTGCAAAATATATAAAAAACATATTGAAGGAGGATTACATTTATGAAGTTATTCGTTGACACAGGAAAGATCGAGGATATTCGGAAGGCAAATGATATGGGTGTGATTTGCGGCGTTACCACCAATCCATCCCTGATTGCGAAAGAGGGAGGAAAGAGCCAGGAGGAAATCCTCCAGGAGATCGCATCCATCGTGGATGGTCCTATCAGTGGCGAGGTGAAGGCTACTACGGTAGATGCGGAAGGCATGATTGCAGAGGGTCGGGAGATTGCCAAGCTGCATCCGAATATGGTAGTAAAGATTCCTATGACGGTTGAGGGCCTGAAGGCTACAAAGGTTCTTTCCGGCGAGGGGATCAAGTGTAATGTGACTTTGATTTTCAGCGCAAACCAGGCACTTCTGGCTGCAAAAGCAGGTGCCGCATACGTGTCTCCGTTCCTGGGGAGGCTGGACGATATCTCCATGCCGGGGATTGATTTGATAGAGTCCATTGCTGCAATTTTTGCAAATTATCCTGACATCAGCACGGAGATTATTGCGGCCAGCATCCGCAATCCGATTCATGTGACAGATTGCGCATTGGCAGGGGCTGATATCGCAACCGTTCCCTACAATGTCATTGAGCAGATGACCAAGCATCCGCTGACAGAGCAGGGTATCGAGAAATTCCAGAAGGATTATATCGCTGTCTTTGGCGAGTAAAGTGTGAATGAAAAGACCATTCACACAGGAAGAAACGCCCGTAAAACGGGCTTGCTGCAAAGCAGCATTCTTCCCTATGTTTGTGCCGGTGGAGCCGGCATGTTCGGAAGTGTGTAAAGAAAGATCTAAGCCAGCGAAAGACGCAGGCTAAGAACATCTAAGTTACACACAGGAAGAATGCCAAAAGCGGGCATTCTTCGCACGGATTGTTTGTGTCACCAAAGGTGGCATGATTGGAAGTGTGCAAGGAATGAAGTGAACGCAAAAGCAGCGTTCTTCGCTCATGGATTGTTTGTGCCGTGGAAAGCGGCAGATTAGTGTAGAAAGGAAAAGAACATGGATACTTTAGCGTTGAAGAAAACTGCGAATGAGGTGCGCAAGGGGATTGTGACGGCTGTGCACAGCGCCAAGTCCGGCCATCCCGGCGGCTCTCTGTCTGCGGCAGACATTTTGACATATCTCTTTTTCGAGGAGATGAATATTGACCCCAAAGACCCGAAGAAGGAGGATCGGGATCGTTTCGTGCTTTCCAAAGGGCATATTGCTCCGGGGTATTATTCTACATTGGCCCACAGGGGATTCTTCCCGGTGGAGGACTTGACTACCCTGCGTCATGTGGGTTCTTATCTGCAGGGGCATCCTGACATGAAGCATATCCCCGGCGTGGATATGTCCAGCGGCTCTCTGGGACAGGGCGGATCTGCGGCAGTGGGCATGGCTCTGGCTGGAAAATTGGACAATAAGGATTACCGGGTGTACTGTCTCTTTGGGGACGGCGAGATTCAGGAAGGACAGGTCTGGGAGGCAGCCATGTTTGCTGGGGCGAGAAAACTGGATAACCTGGTATTTATCGTGGATAACAATGGCTTGCAGATTGACGGAAATATCGAAGATGTATGTTCTCCCTATCCTATTGCAGACAAGTTCAAGGCGTTTAATTTCAATGTGATTGAGATTGATGCCCACGATTTTGATCAGATAGAGGGGGCTTTTAAAAAGGCCAAGGAGACCAAGGGGCAGCCTACCGCTATCGTGGCAAAGAGCGTCAAGGGGAAGGGCGTATCCTTCATGGAGAACCAGGCAAGCTGGCATGGATCGGCGCCCAACGATGAGCAGTATGCCCAGGCGATGGCGGATTTGGAGAAGATTGGAGAAAGTTTATAAGACGAGCGGGCTCGTTTTGCAAATAGTGTGGCTGCGTGGAGGACGGCGGTCTGCTCGTGGAAAGCGCAGGTACAGCGAGAATGGAGAGTTGATATGGCAGATGTAAAGAAAATTGCTACGAGAGAGAGTTACGGCAACGCTTTAGCAGAACTGGCCGGGGATTATCCGGATTTGGTTGTGCTGGATGCGGATCTGGCGGCGGCGACCAAGACAGGCATATTTAAGAAGGCCTATCCGGACAGACATATAGACTGCGGCATTGCTGAGAGCAACATGGTGGGCATTGCGGCAGGGCTTGCCACAGCGGGAAAGATTCCTTTTGTGAGTTCTTTCGCAATGTTTGCGGCAGGACGCGCCTTCGAGCAGGTGCGCAATTCCGTGGGATATCCCAAGCTGAACGTGAAGATTGGCGCTACCCATGCGGGCATTTCCGTGGGAGAGGATGGAGCCACTCACCAGTGCTGCGAGGATTTGGCATTGATGCGGACGATTCCAGGCATGGTGGTGATGAATCCTTCCGATGACGTGGAGGCGAAGGCGGCAGTGAAGGCGGCTCTGGATCATCAGGGCCCGGTATATATCCGCTTTGGCAGACTGGCAGTGCCGGTGATTAATGACAAGCCGGATTACAAGTTCGAGATTGGAAAGGGCGTTACCCTGAGAGAGGGGAAGGATGTCACTCTGGTGGCTACCGGCCTGGAAGTGGGCGAGACTTTGGCGGCGGCAGAGAAACTGGCGGCTGACGGAATTGATGCGAAGGTCATTAACATTCATACGATTAAGCCTTTGGATGAGGATTTGATCGTGGCGGCTGCAAAGGAGACCGGCAAGGTGGTGACTGTGGAGGAGCATTCTGTCATCGGCGGTCTGGGAAGCGCAGTGTGCGATTGCCTGGCGGAAAAAGCGCCTACCCGGGTGTTAAAAATCGGCGTGAACGATACCTTTGGCGAGTCCGGCCCTGCAGTGGAGCTGATTAAGAAGTACGGTTTGGATGCGGAAGGCATCTATGCCAAGGTAAAGGAATTTATGGCGTGAGCCGGAATTTAGATATCAGAGATGCAATGTGGAATAAAAGGGCAAAAGTTTAATTTTGCCCTTTTCCATTTGTGAAGAGAACACGCAATGCTTGCATGGGTATGCAGGGGAACCGTAAGGATTATTGTACAAGAAATAGGAGGCTCGCAGAATGAGTACGGATAGAAAGAAGTGGATTGTTGTCGGCATTCTGATGCTGCTGTGGGGCATCACCGCCAGCAGGCCTGTGTCGGCCCAGGAGGATCGGCTGCCGGAGCAGGGGAGCATGGAGTGCGAGAATTATGAGAAGATGGAGTATGTGTTGCGGGATGGCACGCTGACCATTAGCGGGGAGGGTGACCGCCTGCGGGAGGATGATCAAGTCTTTTTTGGCGGCAGGGAGGAAATTCGCCGTGTGGAATTTGCGGAGGACTGCAAGATGGTGGATATCACGAAGATGTTCGTGGCTTGCCCTAATTTGAAGGAAGTGAAGCTTTCCCCCCGCATTGAGGATATGGAGTCGGCCTTTGACAGCACAGGGCTGGAGGCGGTGCCGGAACTGCCGGAGGGGGTGGAGAATATATCCCGGGCATTTATAAACTGCACTGGCATCACCCAAGTGGATTTCGCGAAATTGCCCGCCACAATCACGAATTTTACCCGGGCATTTCAGGGAACTTCCATTACCACTGCAAAACTTATGGTGCGGGATGGCAAGAAAACGGGGGCCTTTGATTACTCTTACTGTCTTGCGCATTGCCCCTATCTGACGGACGTGGTTTTTGACGGAGTTAGTCTGAACAATGCCGCATATCTTTGGTTGGAAGGGTTGTGCGATGGCTGTGAGAGCCTGAAAACTTTTGAATTGAAAAATGTGCCGGCCAGCAATGTCCAGCAAGGCATCTACAATGGCGCCAATATGTTTCGGGGATGCAGCCGGCTTACCACGGTGAAGAATTGCGGGTATTTTTTCTATAGCGTGGCGGGAGCCTTTGAGGACTGCGTGTCTCTTCAGACGATTCAAACAAGGGGGTTCCAGGGCATGTTTGCCGGGGACTGCCTGCTGGATACCTTCAAAAACTGCAAGGTGCTGCGTGGGTCGTTCTATCTGGCATTTCACAATACTTCCAATATTTACCAGATAGCCAAGTCCTCCACCGACTTAAAGGAAAGCGTGGGAAATCCTTTTAAGAATTGTGGCAGTGGCCTGGCTCTGCATATTGGATGCAAGGATTTGGTTGCCTATTTGAATAAGCGGGATACCAAGGCGAAATTCTATTACTGGAAGGCGGGAGATCCCACAGGGGGATACACTTCCCAGAAAAAGACGATATCCACGCTGAAACTGACGAAATACAAGCGGAATACGAAGAAAATCATTGGCAAGACGGTGAAAAAGGGGAAGGTGACTGTAAAGGTGTCCGGCAAGACATATAAGGCGACAGCCAATTCCAGCGGGAAATTCACTGTGAAGCTGAAGAAAATATTAAAGAAAAAGAATAAAATCAAGGTCACGGTCTCCAAATCGGGATATAAGACGAAGAGCAAGACCTTCAAGGTAAAATAATAAAGGTGTGAAGAGAGGAACGTATCAGTGATTTTGGAAAGGATGGGAACATGGAATTTCAGAAAATTAGCGGGAAGGCTAGAGGCTGCATGATGGTGAACGAGATATTGCTGTCCCTTGTCTGCACGGCAATCTTAGGGGGAATCTGGTGGTTTTTCAGGGAGGAAGACCTGCCGGTGAGCATTCATCTGATCTGGGCGGTGGTGGCGGTCATCTGGATCGTGAGCCTGGCGGCACCTTTTGTGCGGTACGAGCGGTACCGCTATCGCTTCACGGAAGAGGAGATTGACGTGAAGGAGGGATTTCTCTTTGTGGAGAGGAATATCGTTCCCATCGAACGTCTGCATAAAATCGCTATGGAGAGCGGCCCGGTGGATCGGATATTTGGGCTATCCAAGGTGATTGTCACCACGGCGGGGGGAGATGTGGTGATTCGCTTCCTGGAGACAGAGATGGCAGAACGGATCGTGGAGCGGCTGAAGACGAGGATCAACCGGTATGCGGTGGCGGAACGGGAGGAGCGGAAGGGAAATGAAGCAGAATAAGGAAGAGGAATTGACAGCCCTGAATCATGGGACCGGGGCGGGGAACGGATTGGAGGAAGGGGACATATTTCTCAGGAATCACATCACCTATATTGTGGAAAAGGCATGGACGGTGATTCTTGTCTTTGTCTTCGCCGTCATTGGAAATGAGGAATTGCTTGATTTGGTGATATCTTTTCTAAAGAGAGAGAAATTAGATGAGAATATGCGGATGCATCTGCTGTGGTTTCTGGGGGTTCTTGCCCTGCTGCTGGTGCTATTGGGGTGGTATTTGAACCGCTGGTACCGCACCACGCTGACGGTGAAGGATGGCACCATAACCTACAGGCAGAAGACGCTGACCAGGAAGAGCAATACTTTGTCGGTCAAGCAGGTTTCCAATGTGAATGTGGAGCAGAATATCTTCGAGATGATCTTTGGCACCTGCAAGATGCGGCTGGACACGGACAGCCTATCCACTGCGGATAAAACAGATGTGGAGATGATCCTGAAGAAGAGGAGGGCGGAAGAGGTCAAGAAGAGCATTCTGGCGATGAAGGAGGGGGTGGATGTCCGGGAGGTAGAGGGGGACATGGATGTGGAGTCCTATGATATCCTCTATACCTTTGGGGAGACCTTGGCAAACGGTCTGCTGTCCATTACCCTGTCCCAGCTGATAGCGG
>CATKZA010000129.1 GCA_949841235.1 uncultured Clostridiaceae bacterium | reverse complement strand
GCGGAAGGCTACCGTCTTCTCACTCTCCCCCGGCGCAAATTCCACCTTGCAGGAAGCAGAGTAGTCCAAGGCCTCCATGGTGTTCCCCACCATATCCTCCGCCATGGCTTCTACCATGGACTGATCTGACAATTCCTCGCCGGAGAGCTGCCTGGACTGCTTGCCGGTCTGGGCCTCCTTCTCGGCAGCCAGTTCCCCGGATACCTTCTTAGTCTCTTTGGAATCAGGCTTTGCCTTCTCCTTTGCCGCCGCATTCTTGGCCGCCTGCTCCTCCAGTGGCAGAAGCACATCCCCCGCCGTCTGCAAAAGCTGCTCCCTAGCCTCATCCGGAAGAATGATGGTCTGGGACGAGCCATCTTCCTCCTTCTTCTGGGACGCATTATACTGCTCCTTCACATACTTCTCCAGGATGGTCTTTCTGTCATCCTGATCCTTCTCCGTAAGCTTCACGTCTTCCATGGCAAGTTCATAATCCTCGCCATAGAGGGCAGTCATGTCCACAGTGTGAACTTCTACGCTGGCCTTCTTATCCAGGTCGCCCTCGCGGAAAATGCGGACAGCATAATACCCCCGCTCCTGCACCTCTCCAGCGGCAGTGCCGAAGTAGATGCAATCCCCCTCCGGCAGCTTGCCTGCCTCGATGCGGGAACTCTTCAGGTACGTGGGCTTCTCGCTGTCAGCGGCAGCCGAAACCGCCGCTCCCTCGCCACATTGAAGCACCATGGCTCCCGCCAGCACGAGGCTGGCAAAACGTCTGGCTTTCCCTTTCCTTTTGTGCCGTGTTTTTTGCAACATAGTCCTTCTTTCTCCTTTCTCTTTTTCATCTAGCCTGCTCCCTGCCCTGTTTGACTAGTATATAGAGCTTCTTTCTGCAATTCTATAGGAATCACTTAATCGACACCTTTTTTCACTTAATCGACAAGACAACTACGCTTCACAGACATTTTTTTATGATATTATAATAAGGAAAGTACCAGATTTTATATATAAAAGTCGATTGCTTCGCGCTATGCGCTTCAACGCTCCGCTCCGGTCGTTGCCAAGCGAGTGCCACCGGCACTCGGTTTACTTTTATAGTAAGATTTGTACAGCATACAAAAGGAGGTATGGTTTTCTTGAACGCAAAATACATAGACGTAGACTTAATTATCGCATTCACCACCCTTTCCCTGAGCATGATCAGCATCTTGGCGGGAGCGGCTCTGAGGATACTCTACCAGAAAAGGATTGCCTTGGAATGTCTGGGATGGGGTATACTTCTCACCTCCCTCTGGAACATTAGTTCTTCCGGATTTCGCGAGGTGCTTTTTCCCAATGCCCAATATTCGGAATTGATTATCTTTTTCATAACACTCTTTCTGCCGGTTCCATTCTTCTTTTACGTCAACCAGCTGCAAGAGGGAAGATATGGGAAAATATACCGCATCCTGGAGTGGGGCGTGCTGGCGGAACTGGCGGCCTACCTTCTTCTGCACCTGGCAGGGGTGCGGAATTTGGTGAGCAATGCCCGCCTAATGCTCCTCCTCTTCTCACTGTCCCTGATCGTCAGCATGGCCACCATCATTTATGACATGTTCCAGGGACACATTAGAAAGTACCTGCTGTCGGCAATGGGACTAGCCGTGGTCTCCCTGGTGGTCTTCGTCAAAGTGATTCCCTTCTTCCTGTATGGCAGGCGGATCAGAAGCGACTCCCTGCTGCCCTTCGGGCTGATATTCCTCCTCATTCTTGCGGCGGTCAGCACAGTCCAGGAGCTGATTCAGATGGAGCAGGGAAAGCAACAGGCAATCATGGCAAGCGAAGCCAAGGGACGCTTTCTGGCCAATATGTCCCACGAAATCCGAACCCCCATCAACACCGTTCTGGGCATGGACGAAATGATTCTGCGGGAATGTACCGAACCCCAGATCAAAGAGTATGCCATGGACATTCAGAACGCCGGCCAGAGCCTCCTGTCCCTGATTAACGATATTTTGGACCTGTCCAAGATAGAGTCCGGCAAACTGGAGATTCTGCCGGTGGAATACGATTTCAGCAGCCTGATCCACGATATCATGAACATGATAGACATGAAGGCCAATGCAAAGGGACTGGAAGTCCATCTCTCCGTCCCCCGGAACCTCCCTTCCCGGCTTTGGGGGGATGATGTGAGAATCCGCCAGATATTGATCAATCTGATGAATAATGCGGTGAAATACACGGAAAAGGGCAGCGTCACCCTGTCAGTCACAGGCAATGACAGAAGCGATGCCATGGCCTCCTCCCCGGAATGCGAGGGACATGAGGAAACCATCTCCCTGACTTTCCGAGTACAGGACACCGGCATTGGCATTAAGAAAGAGGATATCAGCAAACTCTTTGCGGAGTATGAGCGGATTGAGGAAAAACGAAATCGGAATATCGAGGGTACCGGGCTTGGAATGAGCATCACCACCCAGCTGCTGGAACTGATGGGAAGCAATCTGGAGATAGATAGCGTCTACGGAAAGGGTTCTACGTTCTCCTTCACCCTGGAGCAAAAGATTATAGACAAAGAACCCATCGGCAACTTGGAGGAACGCATCCGCAAACAGGCTCGAGACTATTCCTACAGCGAACTTTTCACCGCCCCGGATGCCCAGATTCTGGTGGTGGATGACAATGCCATGAACCGCAGGGTATTCTCAAATCTCCTGAAAAGCACCCAGGTAGCCATCGACGAAGCTGGCGGCGGGCAGGAATGTTTGGATTTGGCTGAAAAAAAACGATATGATATCATATTCTTGGATCATATGATGCCTGACATGGACGGCATTGAAACCCTTCACCGGCTCAGAAAGCAGAAGAACTCCCCCTGCCTTGCCACCCCGGTGGTGGCGCTGACCGCCAACGCCGTGACCGGCGCTAGGGAAATGTATCTGGAGGAAGGCTTCTCCAGCTTTCTTTCCAAGCCAATCAACCCGAGGAAATTGGAAAAATTCCTGCTCCAAACCCTGCCGGAAGACAAAATCCACAAGGGCGCAGCCTCCTCTTCGGATGCCGCCCAGACAGGTTCTTCGGATACTGTCCCGCCCGCATCTGAAAAAGATCTTCCCTCCGCCGGGGAAGGGGAATTGCCAGAGATTGACGGCATCGATTGGGAATACGCCCTGATGCACACAAAAGACCCGGAAATGCTCAGGGCCACGGTACTAGATTTTTACCGGCTGATGCCCGGAGACGGGAAGGAACTGGAGAAATTCTGGAAAATGGTACAGAATCCTGAAAACGAGAGGGAGGAGGCCTTCCGCCAGTTCCGGGTAAAAGTCCACTCCATGAAAAGCTCTGCTGCCATGGTGGGGGCAGTTCCTTTGTCAGGCGTGGCAAGAATGCTGGAATATGCCGCCAGAGACGGCAACTACGACACCATAGAAAAAGTGACTCCTCCATTTTTGGAGGAATGGCGGAAGATGCGGGAACTGCTAAGCCCTCTGGCAGAAAATGAAGCAAAGGGGCAGAAAGGGGAGGCTGATTTCCAAATCGTGAGCCAATGCCTGCCCCGGCTGAATACCGCTATGGGTGTTCTGGACGTTGACACCGCCGACCAAATCATGGCACAATTGGAGGAATACCAGTATCCTCAGCCATTAGCTGACGCCATGGAGCAGTTAAGCCTGGCTGTCACGAATCTGGATGCGGCAAAGGCCGCAGAACAGATAGAACTTATCAACCAATATATCAGCAATAACACGCAATAGGAGGTAAGAACATGAGAGATCCTAAGAAAAAAATACTGGTGGTGGACGACACGCCACTGATGCTTAGAAACATAAAAAACATGCTGGATCAGAAATATGACGTGATCCTCGCCACTTCCGGCAGACAGGCACTGAACATCATCCCCCAGGAATCCCCTGACTTGGTACTCCTGGACTACGAAATGCCTGAGATGGACGGCAAAGCCGTATTTGAAACGATGCTGGCAGACCCTGATATGAAGGATATTCCCGTAGTGTTCCTGACAAGCGTATCCAAGAGGTCATCCATCCTGTCCATCCTGAAATCAAAGCCCGCCGGCTATATCCTGAAGCCGGCGGAGCAGAGCAATGTCCTAGATACCATTCAGCAGGCATTAAAATAGAAAAGGGGCGACAGCCCCTTTTTCGTTTATTCTCCGGGCCGCAGATTCTTCACCCGCTCCCCGATATTCTTTTCAAATGCCTCGTCAGACAGCGAGGGATCCTTCGTCTCCCTCCAGATATGGCAGGGAACCTCGCCGCACTGGCCGCAGTCCCGCAGCTTCCTCTTATTTACAGAACAGGCATAGATCGGGCAGGCCTTCCCCTTCGGCGCATGGAACACCTTCCCCTGGCACTCATTGCAGCCCTGGCACATATCTCCATAAAAACTGCATTTCTTGCATTCCGTGCCGCAGCAGCTAAGATCCAAAATCTCCCGCTGCTTCTTCTTGCTAAAGCCGCCAAGCACCAAATCATAGGATTTATCCAAAAGGTCTTTCAGGAGATCGTCCGGCACCACTCCATCAGGCTTTACCGAATTCCAATGATCCTTATTCATATAATATCCGGGAATGATGTCCTCATACTGCGTCCTGAGAAACGCACCCTCCTCCGGCTCCAGCTTCAGCGTGATATAATAGGGCTTATTGCCCTCCCAATCCCGACAAACTGCGGCAAACATCTTGCCCCCGATGTGGTACCGCACCCAGTTCCAGTCTGCCTGCAAATCTTTCGTTACGCCTTTTTTGCCCAGCAAATACTCATCTAACCATTCATACTTCATAAGTCATCATCCTTTCCCCAAGATATATTTTCCCCTGCCTGCACCATATGCGGACGGACAGCATTTTTGATTCGTATGCGCAACTACGCATACATGTCCCTCATCCTCTCAATGAGTTCTTTGATCTCCTGCCGGATCTCTTCCGGCTCCAAAACTTCCACCCCGTCCCGAAAGGCAAAAAACCATGCGAGCAGATAATCTTTATTGACAAAATTCAATCGGCACAAAAGCCTCCCATCCTCCTGTTCCACATAGCACCCCCGCCCATATTCCTCCACCAGCCTCCATTTGCACTCAGGTCTGAACAACGCCTTGACCTCTATGCCCCCGGAAAACATCCGCATCTCGCTCAAATCAGGCGGCGGGCATTCCCTGCCCTCAAAATGATTTTCGCCAAGCCCCACCTCTTCCATGCGGTTTAGCTTAAAAAGCCGGAAGTCCTTCCTCTTCTTGCACCAGCCCCACACATACCAACTTGACCACTTGAAAATGAGATAATAAGGCTCAATCTGCCGCCCGCTCTCCCCCTTGGAGGAATAATAGGCAAACTCCAGTTCCCGCTTTTCCTCTATGGCATTTCTAATCATTTCAATCTTGAAGGCCAGCACATTTTCATACCAGGAGGAGAGGTCGATCAGCACGGACTGGTTGCCCTCCATAAAATCCGAGGATCCCACGGACAACTTTTCCATCAGCTGCACATACCGATTCGTTCCATTGACGCTGTCCAGGCTCCGAAGCCCCACCAGAATATCCTGCATCTCCTTATTGGTGAACAGCGTCCGGTTCATCCTGTACCCCTCCATGATAGAGATACCGCCTCCCTGTCCCTGGATAGTGACAATGGGGATTCCCGCCTTGCACAGATTCTCGATGTCTCGATGAATCGTGCGCCTGTTTACCTCAAAGCGTTTCGCCAGTTCGGGAGCCGTCACTTTCTCCTTCTGTAGCAAAATGGATAAAATACCAATCAATCTGTCAATCTTCATCTCTACATCCTTTCCTGCACATCATACCATAGGTAACATGACATCAGTATGTCATGTTTGCAAGTCACTCCCTGCCTAAATATTATA
>CATKZA010000128.1 GCA_949841235.1 uncultured Clostridiaceae bacterium | reverse complement strand
GTGGAATCTGGTCAAGATTGGGGGAAAATGGTATCATGTGGACTTGGTGTGGGATGCGCCCCTCAGTTCTCTGAACAGGAAGAATATGTATGGCTACGTGTGCCATGACAATTTCCTGCTCAGCAATGCCGCCATCAGAAGGACCGGGCATAAGGGCTTCACTGCCTCGGCTACCAGCACGAAGTACGACCGGAAATATTGGAGAAAGTCGGATAGCAGTTTCTGGTATCAGGGCGGGAAGTATTATTACGCCACAAACACTGGCATTTATGTGAGAAAGAGAATAGGCAGCGGCACTGCCAAGCGAATAAAAAAGGGCAAGGTGCTTTGCTTTGTGAGGAGGAAGGGGAATCAGTTTTATTGTATTTCGGGCAATCAGGCTTATCGGGTGGATGTGAAATCCCGAAAGTGGAAAACCGTCTACAAGCCACCTAAGGGAACCAGCCTTGCTCAGTTGAAATGTAGCGGCAAGAAAATTTATTTCCGCTATATCAGGGGCAGGAAAATCTATTCTGGCTCTAGAAAAATATAGGAAATATAAATATATAGATGCATTTAGAAAGAAATGGCAGAAAAAAGCGGGGGATTGTCAAAAATCATCTCTCGCTTTTGCAAACTTATTGTTCCGGTTGCTAAATATAAAAGAAATATCTTAATATGCCACCACGATGCCCCCATCTGCCGCATAGAGGGAACTGACCCCGCCAGTCTCTGTAATAATCACATTCCGAAAGGGTATGGTGGCCAGAATGGTTTCCCGCACCAGCTCTGCCCGCTGGGCATTGTTGCAGTGGCTGATCACCAGCGTGCTTTCTTCGGGGGAGATGGCATCTCCCTTTACGGCTTCCGCCATCTTTGCGATGGCTTTTTTCATGCCCCTGCCTTGGGCGTATTTGTCAATCTGCCCGTTTCCGTCAGAAGTCATGACTAATTTGATATTCAGTGCGTTGACCAGCAGGGCGGTGATATTGGAGAGCCGCCCGTTCTTTCGCAACATTTCCAAGGTTTCCAGAACGAATTTCGTACCCATGTGGAGGGCGAAATCTTCCATCTCTTGGACAATTTCCTGAAAGGGAACGCCCTTTTCAGCCAGTCCTTGTATTTTCAATGCCTGTAGCGTCTGCCCGGCAGAGGCAGACTTGGAGTCCAGGACGTGAATGTTTTTGCCGGGATGCTCCTCTTCGTACATTTTCTTGGCCAGTTCTGCGCTGTTGAATGAGCCGCTCAAGTGGCTGGACAATGTAACGATGTAGATGTCCTCCGCCTGTTCAAAGTATTCCATGTATTTTTCCGGGCTGGGGCAGGAGGACTTGGGGCAGTCCGGGGTTTCGCTTACCCGGCGCAGAAAGTCTTGCTGGTCAAAGGTTTCATCGTCTATGATATCCCGGTCTCCCACATGGAGAGTGAGGGGAATCCGAATGAAGTGGGAATCCTGCTCCATGGCGGGAGTGAAATCAGTACAGCTGTCGCAAAGAATCAAATAGGACATGGCATGCTCCGTTCTGCCGTAATGGCTAAAAATATTAACAATAGTATACCCTGAAAGATCCAGGATAAACCTATGGTGGTTTGCAAGAAAAAATATATAGAATACAACTCGAAAACATATAGTATTCAATACTATGTATATTAACATCTGCATGTCAGCGTGTCAATCTGTAATACAAGATAACTTAGAAAAAAGATTATGCAAAGTTACTATTCACAGCCAGCCGTTCCTCTCATCATGCGATAGACCCGCTGCCTAACGGCATCGTGTCTACACTCCGTTTCGGTCCGTGCTGAACAGACATCCACCGGATGTCTAGCACCGCCGCTAAGCGGCTTTGTCTATCTACACTCCGTTCCGGTCCGTGCTGAACAGACATCCACTGGATGTCTAGCACCTTATGATGGGATGAACAGCCTACACGGCATATTTCTAGAAAAGAACCAGAATCTTATGTGCAAGCACAACGATTCTAGTCTATTTCTAGAAATCGCTGTGAATAGTAACTATGCAAAAAAAAGTTGTTGACAGGAAAGAATGGGTGTGATATCATAATATCTGTTGTGTGAATAAAGCGAAGTAGAGGTATCCGCTCTCACCTTAGCACCAGCGAGTGACTCGGGTTTTATTATGAACAAAATACTTGTGTATTTTTATGGCGTGGATACTTTGTGTCTGCGCTTTTCCTTTGCCCTGGGCACGGTATGCCGGGCATTGAAATAATAAAATTTGGAGGTGCACTACCATAGGCGATTTAATGATTAATGAGAGAATTAGAGACAGGGAAGTCCGCGTAATTGGTCAGGATGGAGAGCAGTTAGGAATAATGTCATCCAGGGAGGCGATGAAGCTTGCCAGGGAGGCTGATCTGGATTTGGTAAAGATTGCCCCGACAGCGAAGCCGCCGGTATGCAAGATTATTGATTATGGGAAATATCGCTACGAAATGGCGAGGAAAGAGAAGGAAGCCAAGAAGAAGCAGAGAACCATGGAAATCAAGGAAGTCCGCCTCTCTCCAAATATTGATTCCAATGACTTGAATACCAAGGCGAATCAGGCCAGGAAGTTTCTCTCCAAGGGTGATAAGGTGAAGGTGACGTTGCGTTTTCGCGGCAGGGAGATGGCTCACGTCAACTACAGCAGACAGATTCTGGACAGTTTCTGCGAGAAGCTGGAGGATATTGCAGTGGTAGATAAGAGGCCTAAGATGGAAGGCAGAAGCATGGTGATGTTTTTGTCAGAAAAGCGCCAGTAAAGTATTTGCCTGGCATTTGGGCAAAACTTTTGGGAACTTTTGTGGGAGGCGCACAGGCGGCATTTTCCACGGAAGCGAGATATATTTCATGAATAATTAAGGAGGAATTTGATATGCCAAAAATGAAGACAAAGCGTGCGGCAGCAAAGCGTTATAAGGTGACGGGAACAGGCAAGGTTATGCGCATGAAAGCGAATAAGAGCCATATCTTAAATAAGAAGACCAGGAAGAGAAAGAGAAATCTCAGGAAGCAGACGGAACTGGATCAGACAAACTTGGGCGTAGTAAGGAAACTGATTCCATACGCAAAATAATTAAAGGAGGATTGTGAAGATGGCACGTATTAAAGGCGGTTTGAACGCAAAGAAGAAACATAATAGAGTATTGAAGCTTGCAAAGGGCTACAGAGGAGCCAGGTCAAAGCAGTACAGGGTTGCGAAGCAGTCAGTGATGAGAGCGCTTGCATCCTCCTTTGTGGGAAGGAAAGAGAGAAAGAGACAGTTCAGGAGACTGTGGATTGCCCGCATCAATGCGGCAGCCCGCATGAATGGACTTTCTTACAGCAAGTTCATGTATGGCCTGAAGCTGGCGGAGATCGACATCAACAGGAAGATGCTTTCCGAGATGGCGATTAGCGATCCCGAGGGATTTGCAGCACTGGTAGAAGTGGCAAAATCTAAGGTTGCATAGCGAACAATAGGGAATTCCTGCCCTTTGATAATAATCCCCGGAAGAGGAGGAGTACAGGTGAATATCCCTTTAGAGAGGGCGGCTCGCTGGCTGGAAGGCTGCCCAGGTGCATTTCCCCTGGAAGGTAGCCTTGGAGGAGCATTTCTGAACGAGATTGACAGGATTAGTAGGAAGTGACGGTTCATCCCGTTATCGATGAGAGAGATTGTCTGCAAATGCCTTCAGTTGCCTTTGCGGACAGAACAAAGGTGGTACCGTGAGTTGTTGGCTTGCCCTTTGCCGATTGGCAGAGGGCTTTTTTCGATTTATAGAAAGGAAAGATAGTATGGCAAAAGAATTGGAGAAAAACTACAACCCTGCCGACATTGAAAAGAGAACCTATGACAGATGGCAGGAAAAGAAATATTTTCATGCGGAGGTGGACAGGGACAAGAAGCCCTTTACCATCGTCATGCCTCCGCCCAATATCACCGGTCAGCTCCACATGGGGCATGCGCTGGATGAGACGTTGCAGGATATTCTGATTCGTTTCAAGCGGATGCAGGGATACGAGGCGCTCTGGGTGCCGGGGACGGATCATGCTTCCATCGCCACGGAGGCCAAGGTGGTGGAAAAGCTGAAGGCAGAAGGCATTTCCAAGGAGGATCTTGGCAGGGACAAGTTCCTGGAGCATGGGTGGGACTGGAAGAAGCAGTATGGCGGCCGCATCGTGGAGCAGCTAAAGAAGATTGGCTGTTCCTGCGATTGGGACAGGGAGCGGTTCACCATGGACGAGGGCTGCAACCGTGCCGTGAAGGAAGTGTTCGTGAAACTATATAATAAGGAATTGATTTATCGCGGGGAGCGCATTATCAACTGGTGTCCCAAGTGCCTGACTTCCATTTCCGATGCGGAGGTGGAGTATGAGGATCAGGCGGGGCATTTCTGGCATTTGCGCTATAAGACTACGGATGGCACCGGATATATTGACTTGGCTACCACCCGCCCGGAGACTTTGCTTGGCGATACTGCGGTGGCAGTCCATCCCGAGGATGAGCGGTACAAGGATATGATTGGCAAGACGCTGGATCTGCCCTTGGTGCACCGCCAGATTCCTATCGTGGCGGACACCTATGTGGACAGGGAGTTTGGCACTGGCGTGGTAAAGATTACCCCCGCCCATGACCCCAATGACTTTGAGGTGGGACTTCGCCTCAATCTGCCGGTTGTCAATGTGCTGACGGAGGATGCAAAGATTACGGAAGATTATCCCAAATATGCCGGCATGGATCGTTATGAGGCACGAAAGGCGGTTGTGGCAGATTTGGAGGCTGAGGGAGCGTTATTAAAGGTGGAAGATCATGCCCACAATGTGGGAACTTGCTACCGTTGCGGCACTACCGTGGAACCCAGGGTTTCCAAGCAGTGGTTCGTGGCGATGGAGAGCCTGGCAAAGCCTGCCATTGAGGCGGTAAAAAAGGGTGATACGAAGTTTGTGCCTCCTCATTTTGATAAGACGTATTATCACTGGCTGGAGGGAATCCGCGACTGGTGCATCTCCCGCCAGCTCTGGTGGGGGCATCAGATTCCGGCATTTTATTGCGATGACTGCGGGGAGATGGTGGTGACAAAGGAGGATGCCCCTGTTTGCCCGAAATGCGGCAAGGCAATGCGCCAGGATCCTGATACGCTGGATACATGGTTCTCTTCTGCCCTGTGGCCTTTCAGCACCCTTGGCTGGCCGGATAAGACGGAGGATTTGGAGTACTTCTATCCTACCAGCACGCTGGTGACGGGATATGATATTATTTTCTTCTGGGTGATTCGCATGATGTTTTCCGGCCTGGAGCACACGGGAGAGGTTCCCTTCGATACGGTGCTGATCCACGGTCTGGTGAGGGATAGCCAGGGGCGGAAGATGAGCAAGTCTCTGGGGAATGGCATCGATCCTCTGGAGGTTATTGACAAATATGGCGCGGATGCCCTGCGCTTTACCTTGGTGACCAACAATGCTCCGGGAAATGATATGCGCTTCTACTGGGAGCGGGTGGAGGCCAGCCGAAACTTTGCCAACAAGGTGTGGAATGCTTCTCGGTTCATTATGATGCACCTGGGGGACAATGTGATCACGGAACCTGCAAAAGAGGATTTGCAGGTGGCCGACCAGTGGATTCTCTCTGCGGCAAACAGGGTGGCGAAGGAAATTACGGACAATATGGAGAAGTACGAGTTGGGCGTGGCAGTACAGAAGATCTATGATTTCGTGTGGACGGAGTTCTGTGACTGGTATATCGAGATGGTGAAGCCAAGGCTCTTTGCCAAGGAGGAGAACCCGGTATCTGCCAATGCTGCGTTCTGGACATTGAAGACGGTTCTGATCCAGTCCCTGAAATTGCTTCACCCTTATATGCCCTTTATCACCGAGGAAATTTTCTGCACTTTGCAGTCGGAGGAGGAG
>CATKZA010000127.1 GCA_949841235.1 uncultured Clostridiaceae bacterium | reverse complement strand
CATGTATGTGATTGCTGGATTTTATTCTCTGGGACAGGGGGATTTGGATTCTGCGAGAAAATACCTGCTGATGAGTTTGGAGCATAATTATTATGATGTGGACACTTATTATTTGCTAGGCGAATTATATTTTATGGAAAAAGAGTACGTGAAGGCGATGGAATATTATACCAAGGTCAGCATCTTGCATTCCTATTTCGAGGGAGATTACCTTTTCTGCTCCATGGAAGTCTGCGCCCGGAGACTTGAGGAGGTGCAGGAGGCCATGCAGAAGGATGCTGCATCCAACCCGGATCATGTGGTCAAATTCAAAGAGGAATTGGATGATTATGCCCATGATGCAGATGTATTTTTCAATTTGCTGGCAAATACGGATCAGCTCAAATTTCAGTTGGGCGATACCATCCATTTTGCCGACGGCGAGAAGCGGTTCTGCGGCTGCTTTGAACCTTGCGACCTTTTTTCCGGCAAGCCCAAAAGCGAGCGGCTGCGCCCGATCTATCATGGGAAGGAGTATGCCTATGCCGGGGAAGGTACGGTGCTGCTTCCTGTTGCCCCGGCAAAGGAGGATGCGGATTTGCACATCACGCCGGATTCCGGCGAGGCATTTCATAAGATGCACATCTATCCCAATCATTTCAATTATTTCCGCACGTCTCAGGGCCTTCGCATCACGTCAGACAGTGGGTTTACCGTGGGGGAGCCGGTTCGTCTGACGCAGAAGGAATCGCTGAAAAAGATTGTAATCAGCCTTTTTGTGGATGGCCTATCCTGGCAGCTGATTCGGGAGGAAGGGCTGGAGCGCGTGATGCCGAATACCTTCCAGTTCTTTTCCAAGGGCTTGATTTGCGATAACTTTTTTACCACTTCCGATTGGACATATCCCAGCCTGCCCAGTTTCGTTACCGGATGGGGCGTTCCGGAGCATATGATGATCCATCCCGTCATCAACCGCTCCCTTCCCGGCGAGGCAGAGACCTTGTTTGCCCATATGAAGGAGGCGGGGTACTATACTGCCATGTTTAATTGCGACCCAAGGACATCCTCCGTCTATGGGTATACCAAGGATATTGACCGAAACGTCACCCAGCATTTCGCCTGCTATCGGGCAAAGCAGATTATCCCGGATGTGCTGGAACACATGCATGCCTTTCGCGAGACGAACCAATATCTCTGGATTGCGGTGGGGGATCTGCATGACATTGCAGACGAGGTGGAATTATCCCTAGATACGGTGGCACAGCTTGATATCGCCCGGCAGAAGTCCCGTGAGAAGTCGGCTACGTCCATCAAGCAGAAATACAGCTTGGATAAGAGAATGGCTTATATACAGGCATTGCAGGCAGTCGATGTGCAATTCCTGGCTCTATATCGGTATGTGGAAGAGCATTTTGGGGAAGAGGAATTTGTGTTCACCATGTTTGGCGACCATGGGCAGACCTATCTGATTCCTCCCCATGGGCATCACCTGTCAAGATATCATTCCAATGCGGGATTCCTTCTGCGGGGAAGCGTGCCCCAAGGGAGGTGCGGCGAATACATATCCGCCACGGATTATTCCCACATTCTCTGCAAGCTTGCCAGCGCAGCTGAGTTTCACAGCAGGGAGGGACGGCTGCCGGAGGTGTTCGGGGGAGATCGCCGGCGGGAATACGCCATTACGGAGACGATCCATCCCGGGGATCACTATATGGCGGCGTTCCATGGGCCGGGACATGATTTTTACTATACCAGCCAGCATGTGCTTACCAGGGATGGCAGGCTGGAGCGGGGAGAAGGCCAGACCCGGCTTATGGATGCCGCCGGAAAGCCTATGGATGATCCCGCGCTGGTGAAAAGATATGCCGCTCTGATTGACCAGCGGCTGAAGTATATTTATTTGTATTAAAAGGGATGTTCTAATGGCTCATCCCAAAACCGCTTCCTGTCCTCAGGCACATGCAGTTCTCCTGCGGATACTTTTTGGCAGAATTCCTCCACTGTTCCTGAGAAGCCAAGTGCTTGTATGCGCCTGACAAGATCATTTTCCCATGTTCCGTAGAATGGATAGGTATGATAGGTCATGGATCTGTTATATACCATATAGTCTCCGTATTCAGCGGTCAAGATTTCGTGCCACCCGCAGGGCACCGCAAGTTCCATCTGTTCAAATGGCAGCGAGACAGTCTCGCCATACCATTCTTTTTTGAAGCGGAATCCGGGGATTTGAAGATAATAGTAATAATTTGTCAATTCGTCCCCTTCCTCTTCCCGGTACAGAGAGGATACCTTGTCCAGCAGCTTCCAGAGGAAATTCTGCACATTGCCTTCTCTTGGAATTGATTGCCCGCAGGTGCTTTCCAGGGAGGATAGCACCCCTTCCAATAGGCCTTCCTGTTCTAATTCCTCCCAATGATCCGATGCATAGAATCCGGTAGCCAAGATGAGGGACTGGATTTTCTGCGATTCAGAATCCCGTGAAATGTAGTCCAGGGGAAAGATTTCTACGGCAATTTTGGGGTAGGGAAATCCGTGGAATCGCTTCATATATTCATTGAAATCCCACTGCCGGCTATCGGCAACCACCTTGATGTATGGATGGAAGGACTGCCTTCTCAGCCGCTCCGTATCTGCATACATTCCCGCCATTGCCATTCCCGGAGGCAGTTCCCGGGGGAGGATCTGCACCAGCTTCATGTAGTCCTCCCGCTTCATGCACAGGTCGATATCGTCATCCCAGGGGATGAATCCCTGATGTCTGACCGCACCCAGCAAAGTGCCGCCGTCAGCAAAATACTGCAATTGATTTTTATCGCATATGCGGATGACGGTTTCTAGTAATTCCATCTGTGCCGCCCAGGCTCGCTTCATCATTTCCGGCACTTCAAAATCGCATTTGGTCTCTTTTTTAAAGAAATCTTCTGAGAATATCATATGCATTGCCTTACCTTTCTATGGTCCTTCGTTTTTATGCTTCATTGATCGGAAGGGAATGGCCCATTAGGCGTATTTCCAGTTGAGATCCAGTTCTCCCCGCTGGGTCTTCTGGCAAAATTCTTCCATCGTCCCTGTAAACCCCAGGGCTCGCAGCTGCCTTGCCATCTGGTCCTCCCACTTGGCGTAAAAGGGATAGTTGTGGAATCTGTCTGTTTTGCTATATGCCAGATAGTCTCCGTAGTAGGCAGTTAGGACTTCGTGATAATTCGCCGGTGCGGCAAGCCGCATCTGCTGGAATGGAAGATAGACCGTTTCTTGGTACCATTCCTTTTTCGTGGCATAGGACGGCTTTATAGCCCAATAGTATATTGTTGCCAGTTCATCTGCCTCCTCTTCGTTATAGAGGGAGGATATGGCATCGATGAATTCCTGAAAGGAATATGCCAGCTGATCGTCCCTTGTGAAGGTGATTCCGCAGGCTTTTTCTATAGATTGCAATCGGCTTTCCAAACTGCCATTCTGCTGGTGCAGCTGCCAGTTTTCCAGAGTATTGCGACTGAATGCCATCAGGTTTCTTAAGGATTCTGCCTCCTCCGAATCCCTTGGGAGATAATCCAGGGGATAGATGTCGATTCCAATCCTGGGATAGGGGAAATAGTGGAACTTTTTCATGTATTGCCTCTGATCCCAGTAGGAATCATCCGCCACCACTCTGATGTATGGCTCCCACAGGCCTGCCCTTCTCAGTCTCTCCTCTTTCGAGCAGAATCCTGTCATCACAAAGCCCTTTGGCAATTCGTGAGGCAGTATCTTGATTAATTCCATGTATTCATTTCGTTTCATGCAGAGGTCGATATCATCATCCCAGGGAATGAATCCTTGATGCCTCACGGCACCCAGCAAGGTGCCGCCTTCAGCGAAATACTGCAGTCCGTTTCGCTGGCACACGTCAATGGTGACCTGCATCACTTCCATTTCCGCAGCCCATGCCCTTTTCATCATCTCCGGCACTTCAAAACCGCATATGGTTTCTTTCTGAAAAAATTCATCTAAAAATTCCATCATTGTTCCCCCCGATGTCATAATGCATCATTTTTCCGCTCTCCGGAACACGCATTTCCCCGCCGGACACTTTCTGGCAGAATTCCTCCACTGTTCCTGAGAAGCCAAGTGCCTGTATTCCCTTGACGAGTTCGTCTTCCAAATATCCGTAAAATGGATAGGTGTGGCCTCTGCCTGCGTCTCTGTCATATGCCATAAAGTCACCATACGTTCTGGACAGTATTTGCTGCCAGCCGCAGGGTGCGGGGACTGACATCTGTTCAAACTGCATGGGGATGGTGCTTTTAAAACAATCTTTCTGGAAGTGCTGGCCGGGGTTCTGTATGAGATAGTAGTGGCAGGCCATTTCATCGGCCTCATCTTCCCGGTATAAGACCGATACCTGATCCATCAATTTCCATAAGTCATTTTGCGTATTTTTATTCCTGGGAATCGCTGTGTTGCAGAGCTTTTCCAGGAATGAAAGGATTTCTTCCAATTCGCCGGCTTTTTTGCATTTTTCCCAGTTGTCCAATACATAAAAACCGAAAGACAAGATCAGCGATTGGATTTTTCTGGCTTCCGGATCCCTGGGAATATAATCAAAGGGGAACACGTCAATGGCTAATTTCGGGTAGGGAAATCCATGAAAACGCTTCATATATCCCTGGAAATCCCAATATTGCACATCGGAAACAACTTTGATATAGGAATGGAAGGACAGCCTTCTCATTCGCTCCGTTTCCGCATACATTCCCGCCATTGCCATTCCCGGGGGCAATTCCCGGGGAAGGATCTGCACCAGCTTCATGTAATCTTCCCTCTTCATGCCCAGGTCGATATCGTCATCCCATGGGATGAATCCCTGGTGCCTGACTGCGCCTAGCAAGGTGCCGCCGTCAGCAAAATACTGCAATCCATTTCTGTCGCATATGTCCATGACGGCTTCCAGGATTTCCATTTCTGCCGCCCAGGCCCGCTTCATCATCTCCGGTACCTCAAAACCGCATATGGTCTCTCGCTTGAAGAAATCTTTTGAATAATTCATGATAATCCTCATTTCTATACGTGAAAACTCAGAGAGTTTCCCGCATCGGAATAAAGTCACTTGTTTCTGGCAAATATTCACAAAACTTTTGGAAATTATCTTTGTACAGAATAGCATAGTCTGTGATATAATGCAAATTAGCAGATATGACGAAATATATAAAAATTTGGGTATATTTAAAATACCTTACTATGCGAGGAGGCAGATTATGTTAAATGGCAAGACGATTCTGATTACGGGAGGGACAGGTTCTTTTGGCAAGAAGTTCCTGGAGATGATTTTTGAGAAGTATACGCCCAAGAAGGTGATTATTTATTCCAGGGATGAGTTCAAGCAGAGCGTGATGCAGAGCGATTATCAGAATAAGGTAGATATGAGCAGGGTTCGCTTTTTTATTGGAGACGTGAGAGACCGGGAGAGGCTATACAGGGCTTTCGAGGGGGTGGATTACGTCATCCATGCGGCGGCGATGAAGCAGGTGCCCACCTGCGAGTACAATCCCATGGAGGCCATCAAGACCAACATCCATGGGGCGCAGAACGTGATTGACGCAGCGATAGATCGAGGTGTGAAAAAGGTAGTGGCTTTATCCACGGACAAAGCGGTCAATCCGATCAACTTATATGGCGGCACAAAGCTCGTATCGGATAAACTTTTTATTTCTGCAAATGCGTACAGCAAAATCAGCGGAACCAAGTTTTCCGTGGTTCGATATGGGAATGTGGCAGGAAGCAGAGGCTCGGTCATTCCTATTTTCAAAAGCATCATTGAGCAGGGAGGAGATGAGTTGACCATAACGGATCCCCGCATGACCAGGTTCTGGATTACCTTAGAACAAGGGGTGGAACTGGTCTTCAAAGCTTTAAAGGAATCGACTGGAGG
>CATKZA010000126.1 GCA_949841235.1 uncultured Clostridiaceae bacterium | reverse complement strand
CCTTTCTATGTACTCGGCTGCAGCAACAGCCTGTAGATAAATTATAGGATGGAGGAAGCATCTTGGCAAGAGATATGGCAAAAGGAGGTGAGGTCGGATGGAAAAGCAGGAGCAGGATTTATGGCTTGCACATGTAAAGATTCAAGGCGGCGTGGCCGGAAGTGCAGAAATATATATTGATGGAAAGCGGGTTCACGGCGTGATTGGCTATTCGGTGGAACACAACAGTTCCGACAAGAGAACCCCCATTCTGAATCTTCAAGTGCAGTGTGACTTGGAGATGGACAGCGGGGCGATCCCCCTTCTGCCGGAACCGTGGTGCTGGTTTTACAAACCGATATCAGATAATTTTGTTAGTGCCAAGGACTACTTGGAATCATCTGATGAGAAAGGGTGATTGCGTATGGTACTGCTTCCGACAGGATCACGCTGATACATTTCGCAACGCTTCTCGTAACCGCATTTTTTGTGGTTGCAACTAACGGAAACGATGATTCCATCTTCCCATGATCTGGTTATTCCATAGGATGGAGAAAGTGTCTTGGCAAGAGATATAGTGAGGGGAGGTGAGGTTGGTTGGAAAAGAAGTGCTATGAAAAAGTTATTTCGCACACTATCAAAACCGAGGGAATATTGCATGCATTGATGATACAGAAAACCCTCTTAAATCAGGTTGATTGGAATAAGCCATTCAGGCTCACGGTCGAATATGAGCCTGAAATGCTTAATTCCCATATAACGGTAGAAACCGATTAGACTTCTTTGATAATGCATGTCTTTGGGAGGTTCAGGGTAGAAATATCTTCCTGTCTATCCCATAGGATTTCAAATTTATCGGTTTCTCCAAATATTTCGTATACGTCAAATGCACTACGCTCTGCCTTCCTCCGGCATGATTCTCTTTCGGACGGTGGCACATTTGATAAGTCGATACGATACATGATGCCCATATTATTTCCTCCTTTCTATGTACTCGGCTGCGGCAACAACCTGTAGATAAATTATAGGATGGAGGAAGCGTCTTGGCAAGAGATGTGGCAGAAGGGGGTGAGTTGAGTGAAAAGAAGTCGTAAACGACATCATAATGGAGCATTATCAGGTTCCTATGTGTCAGTTTCTGGCAATCGTGATGATGTGACAAGGAAAATGCGGTTGCCCAGCAAAGAATACATTTCGTCTCATAGACTTATTTTTATTTGCGAGATAGAGGCAAGGGTTTTTGAAAAGGTTTTGGATAGGGTGAAGGATGACGAACTCAACACCTTTGACTTGTACCAGGACATAGAAATGCTATTCATGATACATCAAATGCATATGGACAGTTTGCCGCTGGTACAAAAGGTGCGGAAGAAGCAAAAATGCTGATAGGGTCAGATACTCCAAAAAGTTGTGCTTCCTTTCTTCTTTGCTTGGTTGCGGTAACAGCCTGTAGATAAATTATAGGATGGAGGAAGTGTCTTGGCAAGAGATATGGCAAAAGGAGGTAAAATAAATGAGTGAAGATAATCGCACGGAAACGGTAGATTGCAAGAAAGCGCAAAATTGCGATAATTGCAAGGAAATGGAAGAATTGAAGGCAGAAAATAGGCAGTTGCTGAAAGAGCAGGAAATCCTATTTCTGCTTATGGATTTAGGCATGAGTGCAGTGGAATTGTGGGGCGAGAAAAACGGCCTACTTGGGGGCGATAAAAATATCGACAAGAATTTTTCCGATGGGGACAATCAGATCGGTATGTTTCTTGACCAGATCGGAAAATTTGGCAAGGATTCCGGGACGGACAGGCTCGCTGCTTTCCTTGATTTTCTCCAGCGCACGAAGTAATTCTTGCAGTGCTGGCTGGTCAAAATCAGGCTTTTTCTCAATCAGGGAATGGAGTTCCGTAAAGGTCTCACTGGCATTGAACTCGTTTCCAGAGGCATTGTCTCCAATGATGGCATTATTCCCAATAATCTGATTGCCAATGTTGGCATTCTGGAAGTTGAAATTTGCCTGTGGCAGACTGGGGTTGGCTTGAAAGCCATTTTCAACATAGTTGCTTCCCTTTTCGGTTAATGAAAGGATGTAGCCGGAAGAAAGCGGGGCATCCTCTCGGATATAATTTTCAGCCAGCAGGGCATTGATATCATTTTCAAACTTGGCGGTTTCCGGGGTGAAATCATCCTCATCCATAGGAATGTATAGTGAATCGGCATCTTTCTGGAATTTGTCATATACTCTTTTGAGTATATTTCTGCATGACTGTTTCATGGCATTACCTCCTTTGGTTGCTCATTGTCATTTGAAAAAGCTGATTCGCCGCATTCGTCCACTGCGACAGCCTGTAATTGCATTATAGGGAAAAGGACAGGGATTTGCAAGGAGTGGTTTTTCGGAAGGGTATCGCATATTTGCTGCAAGGGTAGATTGCGTAAAAGTATCTTGTGATCCGAGTGATAGGACAATTTATATGTTTCATAAAATAAAATACATGAAGAGCGGGGAGGCATGCAGATGGCCAGGAGAAAGGTGGAGTACACTGTGAAGGTTGTCTATGAATCTACTCCCAGAGAGGTGAGCGAGCGGTTCACGAACGAATTGCTGAGGATTTACGACAAACTCAGCGAGGAGGAGCGGGAGCGATTGTGCAGAAGGCGATTGCATGAGGAATCTGCTGGATGAAGGGCAAGCGGCCATTTGGGGTCGGAGGGCCCCGATTCTTGCGGACAATGCCTGGTGTGGGATTTACGGACGAGCCTTGCGGCTGTTCGTGTCAGAGCGATTAGTAGGAAGGAGCATGGCTTGGTGAAAGCATATTATGGTTGGCGAATGCCAAAGGATCAGTGGAGTGCTGAAAAAGCAAAATTAAAGTTATTTTGCCGGGGATATTATGGCATGATTGACGAACTGGAAGCCATGGAGGAAGATTTGAAGCCGGGAAGTCCGAGTTATGACGGAATGCCCAAGGCCGGAAGCGTGGGATCTGTCGTGGAGAAAAAGGCCATACGGCTGGCATTTTTACAGGATCAGGTTGACATGATCCGTCTTGCGGCGGAGCAGGCGGATTTTGAGATGGCGGAAGTTATCGTAGAGTATGCCGCTGATGGGCGATTATCATATGATGCGTTAAAGTCTAGGGGCGATATTCCTACTAGCAGGGCAGACTTTTATCGGAAGATTGATGCCTTTTATCGTTGCTTGTATCGGCTGAGATGCGAAAACGCTAATTGTTCCATATTGCGCCGGAGAATCAAGTGCGGAAAGGTAAGGAGGAACTGGGCGCAAGAAAAGCGACGAAGTAAAGTCTGATTTCATGCTGTGCTATCGGCAATATGGGCGAAGTATTTAACCTCGTTCCCCGCTGGCTGGCAGCATGCCCGGTTCGATTCCGGGCGGGGGATTGGCCGGGACAAGTTCCCGGCATGTTCTCCTTATAATTGCCCCCGGCAGTTGACAAGGCTGCCAGGGGGATTGCGAGCATGGGCGCGGCACCTTTACCCATGCAGCCCAGGCGGGCTAACCGTCAGCGCATCCGTCCACTGATGCCAAGTATCCGGATGCGCCCCGGGCGGCAGTTTTTGCCTTGAATGGCAGTTGCTTTCGCCGCCCGGGTTATTCTTGATAGGAGGATGGTTTTTATGAACGTTATGCATAGTTTGGAAGTAAAAAGAGAGTGCCGGACTTGCGGCAGGAGGTATCCGCTGGGAGGCCGCCGCAAGTTCTGCATATGTGGCGGCTATATTTTTACCATGAGCCAGGTATACCAGCCTAAGGTGCGGAAGGGAGGGAAAGGGTGATGGGAGATGCGGAACCCGGAAAGGGCAGGGGGATTTGCATCTATGTAAGCAGAACGGTCAGTCGCTCTGCTTGGAACTGTCAACAGGATAGCCATTCCCTTGGGAATCCGTAGTGATCTCGTTTAAATGTTCACGTTCGGACTGCTTTGCCTTCTTGCCGGGTATGCTGCCTTCCCATACTCCCTTCGGGGCGGTGCGGGTTGGTTTGTCGCTCTCTGATTGCTTCATTGTTTTACCTCCGGATATTTTATTGGGATTAGTGTGGCCATTTGCGGAATAAATATGCGAGATAGAGGCGTATTTGGATTTGTTTGGACAGAAAGAATGGGATAGGAGGCAGACAGTGCAGAAAGGGGAAGGTTGTATTGAAATTAATGGCGATAATGGCAGAGAAGGGTGCGAGGGCGAAAAGCCAGAGGCGGCGGGAACAAGAGATATTGCAAAGGATAGCCGCCATGACATCGGTGGAATTTGCCGAACAGGCGGCGGACGTTTTGGACAGCAGGAAGCATGTGTATAGTTTTAGTGCGTACCTGGGTCTGCTCGAGGATTTGCAGATGTTGACTGCTGCGGGCGTGCCAAACTGCTTAGCACTGGAAGCAGTTCAGACGTGCGTGCCAGTGGAATTGATTATAGCCACTTGGCAATCAGGGAAGATGTAAGAATATAAGTCAGGCTGTACCGCAGGATTGCGTATCACATACAGCAGCAAATGAGGCAGTGCCGGGGGAGGAAGTCCCCCGGGGAAAGGAGATGGGATGATTAGAGAGATGGAAGATTGCATGGATGGGAGCGAGACGATTTTGAATGCCGGGCGTTTTTCGCACAATGCGGATTATGGCTTGGTTGGCGAAGATGGCTTGGATGACGAGGAGGGGCAGGATGATTAGGAAGGGCGAGAGCAGGGACGTGGCAGGAAGAAATCCCATGCTGGAGGGTTTCAGCAGTTACGAGCTGAGGGCGGAGCTGCGCCGGAGGAGGCGTGAGGGGGGGATTGGTCCGGTGGGTTTTGTGGAGGCTGGGAAAATGGATCTAGAGGGGAACGCGCTCGCGAGGATTCGGATGGGGAGCGAGATGTCCTTGTCCTATTATGGGAAGCCGCTGGTATGCACGTATTCCGGCGGCAAGGACAGTGACGTGATGCTGGAGCTGTTCCGGCGGTCGGGCGTTCCCTTCGAGGTCCACCACAGCCATACCACGGCGGATGCGCCCCAGACGGTGCGGCATGTCCGCAGGGCGTTCCGGGAGCTGGAGTTGGCGGGGATTCAGTGTGGCGTTGATTATCATGTCCGGCCGGGGGGTGGCAGGGTGACCATGTGGAATCTGATTCCCGGGAAGCTGATGCCGCCTACGAGGCGGGTCAGGTATTGCTGTTCCGTATTGAAGGAGACCGGGTGCGAGGGGCGCATGATTGCAACAGGCGTTCGCTGGGAGGAGAGCAGCGGGAGGAAGGATCGGGAGAGTTTCGAGGGGATCACGCCGAAGAAGAAAGATGCCATTCATGTATCTGACGAAAAGATGCTCCTGACGGATAATGGGGACAGGAGGCGGCTTTTCGAGCGGTGCGAGATGAAGGCGAAGACGGCGGTGAATCCGATCATTGACTGGAGCGACCATGAGGTGTGGGATTTCTACCGTGGGGAGTGCAAGTGCCATAATCCGCTGTACGCCATGGGATTTACCAGGGTGGGGTGCATTGGCTGCCCGATGGCGGGGAAGGCCCGGTGGATGGAGTTCCGGGAGTTCCCGAGGTACAGGGAGATGTACATAAAAGCCTTTGACAGGATGCTGGAGGTTCGGAGGCGGAGGGGGCTTGTGTATAGGAATGAAGAGTATAAGGCGTGGAGATCTGGAAGGGACGTGTTCCTCTGGTGGATGGAGGATAAGAACATTCCCGGCCAGATGTGCTTGGAGGATTTTATTGGGAAGGAGGATGTTCATGGCGAAGAGGAATTGCAGGCGCACGATGGATGAGGCTGCCATCCATGACAGGGCCGTGAGGTTGCGGAGGATGACGGACGAGCAGCTGGTGCATTACGTGGAGGACAGGGTGGAGAAGGCTGGGAGCGAGGGGTTCAACAGGGGGAGGGCTGGCGGCTTCGACCCGGCGGAGTTTGTTGAGGGGAT
>CATKZA010000125.1 GCA_949841235.1 uncultured Clostridiaceae bacterium | reverse complement strand
TTTCCAATGGGATATGTTCATTAAATATGGGGCAGGACCGTCTGGCTCTTAGTTGTCTGATGACGATTGACGCGAAAGGAAACGTGGTTAACTATGAAATTGCAGAGACGGTGATCAATGTGGATCGGAGAATGTCCTACACCAGCGTGCATAAGATTGTGGAGGAGAAGGATGAGGCGGAGCGGAAGGAATACGAGCCGCTGATTCCCATGTTCGAGCTGATGTACGAGCTGGCGGAGATTCTGCGGAAGCGAAGATTCAAAAAGGGCTCGGTGGATTTTGACTTCCCGGAGAGCAAGATTACCTTGGACAAGAAGGGAAAGCCTCTGGATGTGCAGATTTATGAGAGGAATGATGCCCACCGCATCATTGAGGAATTTATGCTGGCGGCAAACCAGACTGTGGCGGAGGAGTATTTCTGGCAGGAACTTCCCTTCGTGTACCGTACCCACGAGGTGCCGGATTCGGAGAAGATTTTGCAGTTGAATGCTTTCGTGCAGAATTTTGGATACAGCCTGAAGACGGGGGCGGAGGATGAGATTCATCCCAAGGAGATCCAGAAGCTGATTCACAAGGTGGAGGGAACGCCGGAGGAGGCGCTGATCAGCCGCCTGGCACTTCGCTCCATGAAGCAGGCCAAGTATACTGTGGGCTGCGAGGGGCATTTCGGCCTGGCGATGAAGTATTATACCCATTTCACTTCTCCCATCAGGAGATATCCGGATTTGCAGATTCATCGGATTATCAAGGAAAACATCCACGGCAGGCTAAATGACCGGCGGGTGGAGCATTACAATAAGATTCTTCCCGAGGTCACGGCGGAGGCCAGCCGGCTGGAGCGCCGGGCAGACGATGCGGAGCGGGAAGTGGAGAAGATGAAGAAGGCGGAATATATGGAGCAGTTCGTGGGGGAGACCTTTGAGGGGGTCATCTCCGGGGTGACCAGCTGGGGCATGTACGTGGAACTGCCCAATACCATCGAGGGGATGGTGCGGGTAGCGGATATTCCGGGAGATTATTATTATTTTGAGGAAGAGAATTATCAGATGGTGGGAGAGCATACCCATAAGGTATATAAATTGGGACAGAAAATCCAGGTGACGGTGGATGCGGTGGACAAAATATTGCGCACCATTGATTTTGCCATCCCGGAGGAAGATGCGTAGAAGTTTTCTTTACGCATTTGCATAATTTTTGTCGGCATAGAAGTCATATTCACGTAGATAAGTCCGCGGATTGCTTCATGCTTCGCATTCCCGCAATCCTGACAGGTATTCGCAATCCGGGCCATTGCCCTATTTGCTCATACCTGTTATCGTACCAAATGTCAGCCCAGCCTTACAAGCTAGCTTGATGGCTGTGCTGCCGCTTGGTACTGGACTTATACAGTAGAATGGGGGTTTCATATGGCAAAGGAAACGAGGAAATTGATTGCGAATAATAAAAAGGCGTTCCACGATTATTTCATTGAGGAGAAATATGAGGCGGGGATTGCCTTGGCGGGGACGGAGGTGAAGTCCCTGCGCATGGGCAAATGCAGCGTGAAGGAGTCCTTCATCCGCATCGAGGGGGGGGAGGTATATGTGTACCACATGCATATCAGCCCCTATGAGAAGGGGAATATATTTAACAAAGACCCCCTGCGCATTCGGAAATTGCTGCTGCATAAGAGCGAGATTCGGAAAATCGAGGGGAAGATTGCCCAGAAGGGCTATACCTTGGTGCCTTTGAGCGTATATTTCAAGGGGAGCCTGGCGAAGGTGGAAATCGGACTTGCAAAGGGCAAGAAGCTTTATGACAAGAGGCAGGATATCGCGAAGAAGGATCAGAGAAGAGAGGCCGAGAGGCAATTCAAAATAAAAAATTTGTGAGTTGGCGGCTTTGCCCAGGATTTTTAATAGGGATAAGATTTGCCGTACTGCATATAGGATGCTATCAGGCGGGATGAAGGAGGTCAGACATGGGAAATGCGGATATGGAAAAGAAGCGCATACTGATCGTGGATGACGTGGAAGGACAGCGTTTCATACTCAGGAACATCATCATGGATATGGGATACCAGCCAGTGTTGGCGGGGAGCGGCCCCCAGGCATTGAAGGTTTTTCCCAAGTGCAATCCCAGGCTGGTTCTCCTGGATGTCGCCATGCCGGACATGGATGGCTACCAGGTGTGCAGAATTCTAAAGAGCAATCCTGAAACCAGCCATGTGCCGGTGATTTTTATCTCCGCCTTTGAGGAACCGGAGGAGATCATGAAGGGATTTGAGGCGGGGGGCGCAGATTATGTGACAAAGCCCTTTATTTCCGAGGTGATTCGGGCCAGGGTGGGCGTTCACATGAGGCTTTCCGAGGCTATGGATAGGCTGGCCCGGCTGTCCGGGCCCGATGGGGCGGCTTCCGGGGAGAAGTAGGGAACTTTGGAGAAATGGGGATGGCGTATGGATCAAATTACGATGCAAGAGGAACGGCAAATGAGCATAGAGCGGCGGATGCTGTTGATTTACTTTGTTTACAGCGTGGTGCTGACTGTCCTGATTGTGAAAGGTGGATGGCCGGCGTGGCTCGCCCTGGGAACGGATGTGACATGGCTCTTCAGTCTGCTGATCTATATTGCAAGGTATCGGGATTATCATTTTCGGGCATATTTTACCGTGAGCCTGATGCAGGTCAATATCATTCTATGGTCTATGTACACGGCTGATTTTCATATGACGACTCCCGTGCTTCTTCTGATGGCGGTAGTGCTGGTATTGTACGGCATACCTCAAACTATTTATATTGCGGCTTCTGTCGCCACATTCTTAAATGTCTACCATATCCTCATTAGAAATACGGTGGATTTATCGTCGGAAAATGAGGTGGTTCAGACGATGCTGGAGGTCTTTGCCGTCTATTTTGTCCAATATGTCATGTGCTATCTCAACAAAAAGCAGATCGAGGATGAAGAGAAGCAGAAGCAGGGTCTTGAGGCGATCAAGGCGGTGGAGCGCAGCCATGATGATTTTCTGGCAAATGTGAGCCATGAAATCCGCACGCCGGTCAATACCATATGCGGCATGAGCGAGATCATCCTGCGGGAGGATTTGAATCCCGGGCTGCGGGCGGATATTTTCAATATTCAGACTGCCGGGCGCAGTCTGCTTTCCCTGGTTAGCGACGTGCTGGACTTTACGGAACTCCAGTCCGGCAAAATGGCGCTGGCAGAGGAGTCTTATAATATTACATCCACATTGAATGATATTATCAATATGTCCATGGCGCGCATAAGCGAGAAGCAGCTGGAGCTGGTGGTGGACTGCCATGCGGACATTCCCAGCGGGCTTTTGGGGGACGAGCAGAAGATTAGGCGGGTGATCATGAACCTGGTCAACAATGCGCTGAAATTCACGGTGGAGGGCTGCATAACCATTGCCGTCTATGCCAGAGGCACGGAGTATGGCATCAATTTGGTGGTGAGCGTCAGGGATACGGGCATCGGGATTAAGGAAGAGAATCTGGAGAAACTGTTTACCAGCTTCAACCAGGTGGATACCCGCCGGAACCGCCAGGAGGGCGGCATCGGCTTGGGGCTTGCGGTCTCCCAGGCCATGGTGGACATTATGGGGGGCTTTATCAAGGTTTCCAGCGAGTATGGCAAGGGTACGGAGGTTCAGTTCGTGGTGCCCCAGAAGGTGGAGGATTTTGCGCCCATTGTTCACCTGCGCCATAGGGAGCGATTGAACGTGGCCATATATATCGATATGGAGAGGTTTGACCGCCCGGACGTGCGGGCGGAGTATGGCAGGGTGATCTATCGCATGATTGAGCAGCTGAAGGTGAAGTGCCGCATCTGCCAGAATCTTGCGGAACTGAAGCGCAGGACTGGGCGGGAACGCTTTACCCATATCTTCATCAGCTTAGAAGAGTATGAGGAGGATCGGGAATACTTTGATGGTCTGTCCGGGGAATTGAAACTGATTATGGTCATTGACCGAATCAATGACGCGAGGGTTGCAAATTCCAGAATTCTAAGGCTCTATAAGCCCTTCTTCATTCTTCCGGTGGTGATGCTTCTGAATGATGAGAAGTTGATTCAGGGCATGGATACGGATTTCTATTCCAGAGGGAAATTCGTCGCGCCGGAGACCAGCGTGCTGGTAGTGGATGATAACCTGATGAATATCCGAGTGCTGGAGGGACTGCTGGCTCCCTACAAGATTAAGGTCTCCATGGCTACCAGCGGGGCAGAGGCACTGGAAAAAATAGAATCCATGGATTATGATGTGATCTTTATGGATCATATGATGCCGGAGATGGATGGCATCGAGACGTTGCACAGGATTCGCCAGAAACAGGGGAATTATTATAAAAAGATTCCCGTTATCGCAGTGACAGCCAATGCGGTGGGGGGCATGCGGGAAGTATTTTTAAGCGAAGGATTCCAGGATTTCATGGCCAAGCCCATCGAGGTATCTGTGATGGAGAGGATCTTGCGGCGGAACTTGCCCCAGGAGAAGCTGATCTATATTCAGAATGGGCAGGAAGATGAAGGGGCGGAGGAGAGAGCCGGGCAGGAGGAATCTGCGCCAGGGACTGGTGCAGGATTAGGCGAATCCCGGCGTTTTACGGACTTGCCTCCAGAACTGTTTGATGAGCAGATGGGAATGAGGTACTGCGGCAGTTTGGAGAACTATATTGGGATCTTGCAGGTAAATCGTGACAATGGGCGCGGGGATGAGAAAAAACTGCGGCAATGCTTTGAAGAAAGGGACTGGAAGAATTATACCATCTATGTCCATGCGCTGAAGAGCAGCATGCTCAATATTGGCGTCGCAGGGCTTTCCGGCATGGCGAAGGAATTGGAGCAGGCGGGAAAGCGGGGAGATGTGGATTACATACTGGCCCGCCATGGGGAGATGATCTCGGAATATGGGCGAGTCTTGGATCTGTTGGAGAAAAGTGCTTCCATCCCCCCATCTGCGGAAAAGGAGGACGTGGAGGGGCTTAAGGTGCTGGGGGAGGCGGAATTTGACAGATTGGCACTGGAGTTTGAGGATGCCGCCTATTCTTTTGATAGCGACCAGATGGCATCAATTGCGGAACTTCTGGCGGGATGCAGTTACCGGGGGCGTTCTCTGACAGAGCCTATGAGGGCGGTGATGCGCAAGATAGAGATGTCGGATTATCTGTCCGCATCGGAGGAAGTGATGAGATTGAAAGAGAGATCGGTATAATGCCATTCACATGCAAGATTTGTGCTTGCCCATAGCGAAGGGATTTTCCTTTGGGCTTGGGGCTGAGCAAGAATAGGGGATCGTCATGCAAGAAAAGATAAAGAAAATACTTTACGGAGGAACATCGGATTTTGGGGAGAGGCTATTTCGTCTGATCCTGCTGGTGGGGTTTGTGGTGACTGTGGCGGGAATCCTGGCGGGATTTCTTCTGGAAAACTCCCTGCTCAACGCCCTCCCTCTCTGCGGGCTTCTGACCGTGATATTGATATCGTCCGTGGCCACATTCAAATTCCACAAGATTACCTTTGCATCTATCTTTTTTGCCCTGCTGGTGATTTGCGGAATCTTTCCTCTGATGTTCTTTGTCAGCGGGGGGATTGACGGTGGCGCGGCGGTATGGCTGGTTCTGGGGCTTCTGTATATCTTTATGGTCTTTCGGGGAAGGCGGCTTGCCTTCTTCTTGTGGCTGTCCGTGTCGGTGGATATCGCCACCTATGTGATTGCGTACCGGCATCCCCAGTTGGTTCAGTCTATCGGGGACAAGGGGGAGGCCTATTACGATTCCATCTTTTCGGTGCTTACTGTCGGGATGGCGGTGGGGCTTGTGATGTGGTTTCAGCTGAAGCTGTATGAGAGGGAGCGGGAACTGACATTGAGGCAGAAGAATGAGATTGAGAAGATGAGCAAGTCCAAGGATGCATTCTTCACCAATATGAGCCATGAACTGCGCAGCCCC
>CATKZA010000124.1 GCA_949841235.1 uncultured Clostridiaceae bacterium | reverse complement strand
TCGTTCGACTTGCATGTGTTAGGCACGCCGCCAGCGTTCATCCTGAGCCAGGATCAAACTCTCATGTTCAAGTTCTTCCCGCCTCGGCAGGAATCTCTTCCTGCTGGCTTTGTTTTCCGTAAGAATTACATTCTTAACGAGCATCTGTTCTAACGAACATAAACCCGTTATTTACTGTGCGGGATTTCTCCCGCTCCCCCTTCTGCAAACCATCGGGCATGTGTTCCGCTGGTTCCGCTTCCAAGGGTTGAAAATTTTGTTAGAATTTTCAGGGTTGTTCTACTGTTCAGTTGTCAAGGTGTTGTGGCGTTCATCTTTCGACTTATTTTGCGCCAACGAATGATATCATATCACCCTCTGAAAAGAATGTCAAGCACTTTTTTAAAAAAATTTTAAAAAATAAAATGCACCAAAATAAAATGCAGGGTTTCTATTCACAGTTGAGTTGAATAAATATTATTTTATTATCCTTCGATAAATTGCGCTTTTGCAGACCATAGTTATGCGTCTGTTATCCGTTCGCTTTGGCGATTGCTTCGCTCTCTGAAATTTGCAATTACACTGTTCCTACTGATTTGTACTTGCCGCCAATGCATCAACTTCCTCTGTAATCTCCGTGCCGCCCTCATGCTTCCACGTTTCCACAAAGGTATCAAAATAAGATAGTTCCTCCTGTCCCGTAATGATTTTCAAAAATGCCTCTTTCTCTAACTCCTCCAACTTCCACCATTTTTTCCCCATTGTCTCTGTCTTGCCATAAAATATCGGGCATTCCACCCTGACATGCCCCTCAGCCAACAAGGCAGGTGCCGTAACTCTGGAAATATATGCGGCCCAGTCTTCCACCGATGCCATGCTCCCGCTTCTCTGATACCGATAGCACCCTTCATAATATGACCCCTCCAGCGCAGTCAGCTGAGTGATTTCCCTTTCTCCCCGCAATGCATCTTTCAAATTCATGTAACAGCGTGCCAACGCATCCTTATAATCCACATTGATGCCCAGAGGCCTTGCGGATGGATCTACATTCTTTTGAAAATAAGAGGCAATCTCCCTAGTTTCCTCCTCCCCATGCTTCATCTCGTCAAATAAGACACTGATTATTTTCATAACGATTTCCGGATGCTGGTACCCCTTTCTCACCACTACATATTTCTTGCTATAGTTTTGCTCCACATAAGTCGTACTGCCATCTGCGCCAGTCTGAATCAAGTATGGTCTCCAATCCGCATCGGGATTTTTCTTTTTTGCCAGCATCAGCGGATTATTGGGGGCCCACCATGGCCCAAAGAACGCCCCGCACTGCCCATCCACAATCATGTCAACAATATTTTCATTCCCCCGCAATAGAAAATCAGGATCAATGATGCCCTCCCCATACCAGCGTCTGATCATTTTCAAGGCATTCCTGGTTTCTTGGGATATGGAGCCATATTCCACCTTCCCCTTCTGATTGCGAATCCATTTCTTAGGAAAAGAACGACAACTGGAAAAAACCGTATTCAGCCCATATTCAGAATTATATTCTCCCTCGCCAATCACGTTTTCTTCACAGGCAATGCCCACAGTCTTTCCCGGCCCATTTTTTCCCGGATCTTTCTGAATAAACGCACAGACAATCTCCTCCACATCCCCCAGTGTCTTAGGTGCAGAAAGCCCCAGTTCCTCCATCCAATCCTGCCTCACCCAAAATAAATTGGGTCCATCGCTAATCTTGGTCTCTGGCAGAGCCATTAGTTTTCCATCAAATGTCACATGATCCAATATCCCCTGGCCATAGCTGGAATAAATTTCCTTAATCCTCTCGCTGGCGCACTGCTCATACGCCGTTGTCAAATCTTCAATCTTGTCCTCATCCACCAATTTTTGCAGCAAGTCCACATCGTTGACAATCATCACATCCGGCATCTCATCGTTAATCACGCTGAGAGACACCGTCTCCATAAAATCCAAGCCATCTGCCACCTCAAAAACATCTTTGTTCTGGATATTCAGTTTCTTCCTCAAATACCTGGTATATGCATTATTCTCATAATTTTCGCCATCAGGCAAGTTGGAGCGATTGCTTCCTATCATCTTTCCCAGAGTATATGTCACCGTATCCTCGTAGCGCCCAAATGGCGTAACACATGCCTCTGCACTTTCCGAATGTATGCTCCCCTTCCCCTGTTCCTTGTTCTCCAGCCTTTCCTCTGTCTCCGTCCTCTCGCAGCCAGCGAACAATAAAGCGCAGCACAATATGCATGCCGCAATCCTTCTCCTGCCCATCATTCTCCCCATCTCCTTCCAAACCCGCCTTCTATGAACTCTCCATTCCCATGCAAGACACTACACGCTACCCATCCCCATCAAAAATCTCCGCCACAAACTAAGAAAACCGATGGGAAAGCAACGGGATTACGCCTCCTTCCTCTTTTTCGGAATGGTAATCATGCATCTGGTACCTCTGCCCAGCTCGCTCTCTATCTTGAGCGAATACTCCTCCCCATAGAAGAGCCGGATACGCTCATTGACATTCCTCACCCCATAGCCCCTGGTCTGAAATTCTAACACGGAAGCCAGCGTTTCCTCATCCATTCCCACGCCATTATCTTCCACGGCAAGATAAATATTTTCCTCATCCGCTCTGCCCGTAATCCGAATCCTCCCACGCCGATCCTCTAACAAATCCACGCCATGCTCAATGGCATTTTCCACCAATGGCTGCAGCAAAAGGTTCAGTGTCTCATAATGTAAAATGGAAGGATCGATTTCCTCCTCCACGTCAAAGGAGCCATCATGCATGCAGTTCTGGATTTCCAGATAGGCACGCATATTTTCCAATTCTCGGGCAATAGCAAGCACATTATTCCCTTTATTCAGAGAAGTCCGATAAAAGGAAGACAATGCCAGGGTGATTTTGCTAATCTGTTCCTCCCCTGCCTCCAAAGCTCTCCAGTTAATTAAAGATAATGAATTGTACAGGAAATGAGGGTTGATTTGTGCCTGCAATGCCTTCATCTGATATTTCTTCTGCAAAAGCCTGCCCTCATACACTTCATGAATGAGTCGCTTAATTTCGCCAATCATGGCATCAAACCCACGGATCAAATCGCCAATCTCATCCCGGGAATCGCTTTTTACCCAGATGGTCATATCTCCCCGCTCCACGGATTTCATATTATCCTGCAATTTCTCGATATCCCGCACCACCAGCCGGGAGAATGCCAAGGAGGCCAGAAGCGAAGCCACCACACACACCAGCACCAGGCCAGCCACAAATAGCAGCAGGGGATTATTCGCTGTGATAAATCGATTCTTCGGGCAATATATCACCGCCCGCCATCCTTGGACTGCCAAGTCCTTTGATGCCATCAGGTAGGCAGAACTCTTTCCCGCCGACTGCTGCCCGTACTCCCGCCGCACACTCTCCGGGGAAAGCAGCACCTCCCCCTCACTCTCTGGAAAATGCTCTGCCTGGAACAGGGCCTGTCCATCCCCGTCATAAATCCCAATGCCATACCCATCTCCAGATAGTTCCTTCATCTGGGAAAATAATTCAGAATAATTTACTGAGATAAATAGAACGCCCCGCTCCCCTCTCTGCTGCATCAGCGGCATGATTCTAGCATTGAATGCACGTCTCTCCCCCCCATCCAGAAACCACTGGTTATTCTGGGTAAGCTTAGCCCGCCGATACCACTCCTCTCCCTGTATGTCTGACAGAGGCAGAACCGTATTGCTATGGCGGACGATATCCCGATCCACGTAAACGGAAATCTGCTCTATTTCCCGATTGAAATATTTCAGAGAAGAAAATACAGGATCTACATTGTCCGCATATTGCTCATAAGTCTCATAGGCAGAACCATCACTTCTGCGCAATCCGTCAGAGATAGAGCGATTAAATGCAAGGTAATCTGAAAGATTTGCATAGGAAGCCATTCTGGTATCCAGGCGGGACACCTCCTTGGACAGCTGCGACTCTATCGCACCACCCACTTCTTTCAGATAGTCCTCCCGCTGCTGGCAATACGCAAAAATGCCCAGAAGAAGCACCGGAACTGTCCCAATGCATATATAAACCGCCATCAGCTTATGGCGTAGTTTGCTGTCCTTAAACCTCTGCCTGACTGACCTCATTCACCGCTCCTTGATTTCTATACCTCTGGGGACTCACGCCATAATATTCCCGAAAACTCTGGCAAAAATAAGAGACATTGGGATACCCCACGTCGCAACTGATATTGACAATCTTTTTATGGGAATCCGTAAGCATCTCCTTCGCCTTCTCCATGCGCAGGGACTTAATAAATTTGCTCAGATTCTGCCCCGTCTCTTTCTTAAATATATGGCTGAGATAGCTGGGTGCCATAAATACCTGCTCCGCCAATAAATCCACGCTCAGATCCTTATCAAAATTGGCATAAATATATTGCTTCACCGTTCCAATTTCCCGATGCACCATCTGGGGATTTGCCGCATACACACGCTCCATTTGGCCAATCCCCTCTCCCAGAATATCCATCACCTGAGAAAAATCTTCGGCCCGATACACCTCATCCACCGCCCGGCTGGTTTCCTGCTGATCCCTGTCCGGCAGCATGTCATAAATCTCCTTGATCATGCCGGAAAATACGAACTTCACATAACTCTGGGTACCCCCAATCTCTCCCCGATATTTCTCGCAGAGATCCGCAAAATGCTCACGAAGCGCCAGCACGTCCTTCATCTTAATATCCTGCTGCATCCGCTTCACCAGCAAATCATTTTCCACTTGGATTCCCCCAGCCTGATTCTCTTCTTCCTGCTCCAAAAAAATCCGGCTATCCGGCAGATAGAATTTATTCTCCATCAATCTCTCCAAAGCCTCGCAGGTCTCAGACAGGTCAATGGGCTTGGCGCCGCATTTGCTCACTGCCAAAAAGCATTTCTCTTCATAAATACGATAAATTTCTCTATCAAGCCTCTCAGCCATTTCCATCCTGTCAAAATCCTTCTCCCGTCCAAAAAGGAAAACACTCTGCTCCTGGTTCAAATTCAAATACTGGAATGGCACGGAAATCCTCTCTGCCAGCTGCTGTCTGAAACCATCCCCCTTTTTTCCAAAAAAGGCCCGGTTAAACTCCAGCAAAATCATGCAATAATACTGCCGCAGGAAATCCAAGCCCCCCCATCTGTCCCCCAGAGATGCCAGTTCTTCCATGGGCACCCCATTGATTGCCTGCAGCAAGATATGCTCTTTATAAAAATGAATGCTCTCTTCCCGCAGTTCCTTTTCCAGCCTTTCATTTTCCAGTTCCTGCAATACTTCCCCCACCACGTTCTCAAATTCCGCCGGGTCTACAGGCTTCAATATGTAATGGCTCACATGGTAGCGCATGGCCTTCTTGGCATACTCAAACTCGCCATATCCGCTATAGATGATAATTTTCATCGAAGGATACTGGTTGGCAACATTCTCAATCAGTTCCATCCCATCCATAAAAGGCATCTTGATATCCGTAATCAGCACATCCACCTTCTCTTCCTTCAGAAAATCCAAAGCCTTCGCCCCATTGGCCGCCTCAAAAATTTCTGCCGGAATGCCAAACTTTTGAAAGAGAAAGCGGATGCCCTTCCTCTCGATCGCCTCATCATCTACAACTAAGATCCTCGCCATTTTCATCCTCCCGGGCCAAAATAGCCATGCACAGTCTCAACATACGTCACGCTTTGCAAACAAAAACCATTTTGCGGTTACCCATTTTGTATCGTCAGCACATATTTCCCATCCATATGCTCAAATCCATTCTCCTTGTAATATGCGATCAAACTTTCATTCTCTGCAAGCAAGATAATATATAAATAATCCCTGTACTTTTCCTTAATTCGCTTTAGCAGTTCACCGCCAATGCCGGCTCCCTGATATTCCGGATCAACGCACAGGTAATGGACATAGGCCGTTAATTCCCCATCATCTATCGCATTGATTAATCCAACCAGCC
>CATKZA010000123.1 GCA_949841235.1 uncultured Clostridiaceae bacterium | reverse complement strand
ACAGCCTCCACAGCATATTTCTAGAAAAGAACCAGAATCTTATGTGCAAGCACAACGATTCTAGTCTATTTCTAGAAATAGCCGTGAATAGTAACGTTTCACAGTTTATTTTGACATTTCCTTCATTTGGTAGATTACAACCCCGCCTTCCGAATAGATGCTGTCGGCAATCTCCTCAAGCCCCTGGTCGTTCACCGCATAAGACCCCCGCTCTATGCCGCTGACATAGACATATTTCACGCCATATTTCCGAAACAGATCAACATTGCCCACAGGATCCTGATACATCAAAGGAATGTCGCTCTCCCGCTGCCCGTAATCCAGCCCATGGGCGTATAGGAAAGTTCCCGCCCCGCACACGATGTTTCGCCCCGTCAGAGAAGCCACCGCATTGTTATGGTGGGTACCGGTAAGAATCACATCTCCCGGCTCCGTCATCTCCTGGATATAGCGGCAAGCCTCCACACTGTCCGCCGAGTACAATTCATAGTCGGACACCCATTCCCGGCCCATGGTCAGCCCAGCGGACACCAATGCCACAAAGGCCAATGCCGCACCTGCGCCAACCTTCCATACCATAGGCCATTTCCGTGAGAAAAGAGACACCAGGAAATCCGCCCCCAGCCCGCACATAAAGACATAGCCTACAAAGAGAAGCTTGTTATTATCGTATTCATTTGGCTGGAACACCACCAGTTCCGCCACGAACCAGATGAGAAGCAAAGGGGATGCAATCTGGAGATCCCTCTTCTCTGCCAGAAAATAAGCCGGAACGTACAGGGCAAATGCCAGTCCGATATTTTTCAGGTAGAACCAGAGATATTGATTCCCGGTATTGGACCAGTTAAAATGCCCCCGCACAAATCCCTCCGTTCCTGCCTGGCCGAAAGTCCAGAAAAGGAGCTGGGGTATGGCCAGAAGGAGAACAATGGCAAGAAGCATCCCCCAGGTCCCCAAAAGCCCTTTCCATCCTCCAGCCAGAAACACCTTCACAATATGAAGGGCGATATATGCCGCCAGAAGACCGATGCCCACGCCGAGAATGAGCAGTCCGTTTTTCTTGATCAGCTCCTCCTTCCGATTCACCCACTGGAGCACGCTGAATAGCAAAATCCCCGCCGGAAGAGCCGCCCGCAGCCAAATTCCCTTCCCCTTGCTCCCTCCCCAGAGCCTCTTGCAGTCGTAAAGAAGCCACATGGCGCACACCATGCCAAGAGCAAGGAAGGAATGGGTGTGAATCATGGGCAGGGCGCCGGCGAAGATGCCTGCCAGAGCAAAGCACCGGCGACTCTTCCTCCTGACAGCACAGAGCAGGAGGGCCAGCAGGGGAAATAGAACTGCCCAGCCAAAGAGCGTGGCCCGCTGGGGGATCAGCATATTTACTAAAATCTGGGCCCAGCGCATATTTTTATCCCCCAGGCTGGTGGGGGTGAAATAAAACTCTGTAAAATTCCTGGACAAAGTCTCTGCGCTGGTAAAATAAACAAAGCCCAGCCCGCCGTTCAGAAAAAACAGCACCCAGGCAACTAGGGCAGAGGAAGAACGCCCCAGCCAATATTTTATGAAGCAGTAAAATCCTGCCATCACCTGGCAGAGAGCCACCAGCATGGGAAAAATATACGCCGTTCGCAGGGAAGCCCCCCAAATATACAGGCTGGAACTGATGCTGTCGCACAAGAAGGGATAGGACAGCTTATGGCCGGGGCAGATGGAATATTCCGGCGGAAAAATTCTCTGGTTGGCAATGCTGGTGATAAATCCCAGATGCATGTTCATATCGCCATAGGTTCCCTGCCCGGTATGCATGCTTCCATCACCTGCCAGAGGAATGGTGTGGGTTGCCAGGCAGTAGGCAAAAAAGAGAACTGCCAGCACTATCAGAAAAAGGCAGGGATTCTCCTTTGCCAGGCGAAGCCACTCCTCCTTTCTCCGATAGGGGGATGCCTCCCCGCTCCTCTCGGTCTTGTACCACACCGCCAGACACAAAAGGATCTGCAACACTGCCCCTGACAGATGGGCTGCCACAGTAAAGTCCAAGAAAAAGGCAAAGAGAATGGGAAACCACTGGAAAGCAAGGGTTCCCCCAACGCTTCCAATCAGGCAGCGGAATGCCGCGCTGAATCTCTCCCCTGCAAGAATACGGCTCATCACCCAGATGCCGGTCACCTGAAAGAAAAGATAGAAGATGATTGCCACCAAATCGCCCGCCAGACTACCTTCAAACATCACAAACCCCCATTTCTAAATTGCCCTGCGCCTTCTTGCCCCCATTGGCAGAAGCGGCAGCATGTGTCCTGCAATCTTTCTGTCACCTATCCGTTTCGACACTTTCAGCCTTAGACTCCCTTCCAAAGGTCAGAACCCCGCAGACAAGCATGAGCGGAACAAAATTTGTAAAGTACCTGCCACTGGTCTCCCACAGCATCAAAAAGGACAGGATGCCCAGACAGGCCAGCCTGGGTGCCAGAATCTCCCATCCTCCCCCATCCATGCTGCCCCGCAGACATCCTACTGCCCCGGTGAGCATGAAAAAATAAACCATCAGGAGCATGCCCGTGGAAAAGTGAAGATAGGAAGAATATTTCTTTCCATCATAGAGAATATATTTGTGCAGCCACGATTCCTTTTTCGGCGAATCGTCCAGAAAGTCTGAGAGGGCAAAAGTTCCATCGCCAAAGCATACGAGGATTTTATTCATAAAAAGCCCCGTCATTCCGCTAATGCCCATGTCATGCACCCGCTCCTTGATTTTAGAAAGGCACGCCCCGCTTCTCTCCTCCGAAGAGTATGACCTGGTGTACTCATAATCTTCCGGATTGTAATATCCGCTATTTTGCATTCCCATCATAACCCAGTGCAGATAAGGCGTTTTCAATTCCCGAGATTGCTCCCTGTCCAAATGCCCATGGTACAGAACCGCATCCCGGATGCCGAATACGGCAACCGCCAGGAAAATAGAGCAGCCAGCCATGAGGCACACCTTCTTCCAATGCAGGCAGAGTAGCCCGTCAATCAATACCGCCACCAGCATAATCAGCACCGTAAACTTAATCATCATCCCCAAAGTCAATGCCGCAGCCATGGCAATGGCAAATACCAGCCGCATTTTCCATGTCTCCTGTTCCTTGTAGTGCAAATACAGGTAATAAAACAGGACTGGAAAGAGCAGGGAGAGGGAGTCTGTGTAAAAAGCCGCCCCCATAAAGGAAAATGGCACGCAAAGCAGAAAAAAAACCAATGCCAGCACGCCGCCCACGCTGCCCCGCAGCTTCTTGCAGACCAGGAACACCACCAGCACCGTGAACGTAATCAGCAGGGAATTAAACACGATTCCCACGGCAAAGAAATCGGATATCCCAAAAAGAGAGGCTAGAGAAAAGACAGCGTGCAGCACTGTCATCGCCCCCAGGTTATTTGGAAAATACCCATAATACTCGTAATAATTTGAAAAAGAGCCCTCCTTCACCCACTGAACTGCCCCGCCATACACCGCATCCATGTCAAATGTCGGCGTAAACCGCAGGGCAAAGCCATTCACAAGAAGAATGATTCCATAAATCAAGAGAAATGCGATAAGAATGATTTTATCATATCTTTCTATGAAATCATGGTATTTTCCCAACAGGCGATAGGCGAGGAGCATCGCTCCTACGCCCAGCGCCATATAGAAGAGAAGGGTGATGGTATTATGGCCGTGAACCACATCCCCGAACAAAACCTTTCCCAGTACTAGGGCAAAGGCAAAAATAAAAACGCAGTATAATCCTTGGTAACATATCTTTTTCACTTTCATAGCCATCCATCCTTCTCCTGTTTCTTATCTGCATTGTCTGCATCACTTTCTCAACCTTTAAAATAATTGACTCCAGATGCGAAAATCCGCTGGTTCTGCTGACCATAAATATTCGTGGCAACACCATCCCCGATGCGCTCAGAGTGAGCCATCTTGCCAAGCACGCGGCCGTCAGGGCTGGTAATCCCCTCAATGGCGGCATAGGAGGCATTGGGATTGAAATCCTCATCCATGGTGGGGTTCCCGTCCAGATCCACATAGCGGGTAGCCACCTGCCCATTGGCAAATAGCTCTTCGATCACGCTCTCTGGAGCCACGAACCTCCCCTCCCCATGGGAGGCAGGAATGACATACACCCCTCCCAATTCCGCTTCCATGAGCCAAGGAGACTTATTGGTACATACCTTGGTGTAGACAGACTTGGAAATATGCCTTCCGATGCTATTGGTGGTCAGAGTGGGGGCATCAGCCTTCTGGGGCTTGATTTCACCATATGGCACCAGCCCCAATTTGATCAATGTCTGGAATCCATTGCAGATGCCAAGGGTCAGGCCATCCCTCTGATGCAGCAAGTCATGCACCGCATCCATCATCTTAGGATTGCGGAAAATAGAGGCAATGAACTTGGCCGAGCCATCCGGCTCATCCCCGGCGCTAAATCCCCCGGAGAACATGAGAATCTGGGATTCCCTGATAGCCTCTGCAAAGGCATCCACCGACTCCACGATCTGGCTTTCCGACATATTCTTAAAGACCAGGGTCTTCACCTCCGCCCCGGCAGCCTCAAATGCCTTAGCCGTATCATACTCGCAGTTCGTCCCCGGAAATACCGGAATGAACACCTTGGGGCGGGCAACTTTATTCTTCGCCACATATACCCTCTTCTTGCCATCCACAGCCTCCGTATCATAGAGCCTGTCTTCCAAGGTCTTATTCTCCACGCCGGAACGGGTGGGGAACACCTTCTCCAAGCGACTTGTCCACTGCTCCAGAGCCTCCTCCAACGAGATAACCACATCGCCATAGGCAAACGCAGCCTTCTCCGTCACCCGGCCAATCTGTACATATTCTGCCGTGATTTCTGACAATTTCTCTGGAGAGACCTCCGCAACGATGGAGCCATAGTCCTTGGCAAAGAGGGCATCCTTGGTCACGGATGCATCCACCGCCACGCCCAAGCCATTGCCGAAGGCCATCTTGCTCACCGCCTCGCAGATGCCGCCGAAGCCCACCGCATAGGCAGATGCCAGCACCTTGCCCTGAATCATCTTGGCAATCTGATCATAGAGAGCCATCAGCCGGGAATAATCCGGCAAATCATAGGCATCCCTGGCAATATCAAACTTCACCAGCACATTGCCAGCCTTCTTCAGTTCCGGCGTCACCACATCCTGCTGTTTCCCGATATCTACGGCAAAGGAGCAGAGGGTAGGCGGCACGTCGATATCGTCAAAGGTGCCGGACATGCTGTCCTTTCCTCCGATGGAGGGAAGCCCCAGCTTCATCTGGGCATCATAGGCGCCCAAGAGTGCCGCCATCGGCTCGCCCCAGCGTCTGGAATCCGTCCCCAGACGGCGGAAATACTCCTGGAAGGTGAAGCGAATCTTTCGAAAATCTCCGCCGGAGGCCACGATCTTTGCCACGGAGGAAATCACCGCATACACTGCCCCGTGGTATGGGCTCCAGCTGGTGAGATAGGGGTCCATACCATAACTCATCATGGTCACGGTATCGCATTTGCCAGACAATACCGGAAGTTTCGCAATCATGGTCTGAATCGGCGTCAGCTGCCTCTTCCCGCCGTAGGGCATGGTCACCGTAGAGGCACCGATGGAACTGTCAAACATCTCCACCAATCCCTTCTGAGAGCATACATTCAAATCATGCAAAGTATCCAGCCATGCCTTCCTCACATCGGAAGTGTCCCTCTTCTGTTCAAAATAATTCTTATCCTGCGCCGGCATGGTCACTGTCACGTCCGTCTCCTGATGGGCGCCATTGGTGTCCAGGAAAGCCCTGGAGATATCCACGATCACCTTCCCCCTCCAGGAAAGCACCAGCCTTGGCTCCTCTGTCACTTCCGCCACGGCCACAGCCTCCAGATTCTCCTCCCGGGCGAAGGCAAGCATCTTGTCCACATCCTTCTGATCAACCACCACAGCCATGCGCTCCTGGGACTCGGAAATGGCAAGTTCCGTTC
>CATKZA010000122.1 GCA_949841235.1 uncultured Clostridiaceae bacterium | reverse complement strand
GTATACCTTGGCTAGAAGGCTCTTGTCGATATCCAGAATCTCCAGCAGTTCATCGGACCACTGGCGTTTCGGCACGTCCAGCAGCTGCATGCCGGAGGCATCGGATACCTCTGTGGCAAATTCCCCGGTTAAGATATAGCGCACATAGTCCTTGGGAAGGAGGATATGCTTGCACTTTGCGTAGTTTTCCGGCTCGTTGTTGCGTACCCAGAGGATTTTTGAGGCAGTAAAGCCTGTCATGGCAGGGTTGGCAGTTATTTCAATCATTTTTTCTGCCCCCACCTTGGCTGTCATCTCCTCGCACTCCTTCTCCGTGCGCTGGTCGCACCAGATGATGGAGGGGCGGATGACTTCTCCGGCCTCGTCCAACATGACTAAGCCATGCATCTGCCCGGATATGCCCAGTCCCTTGATGTCCTCCTTGTCTACGCCGGAATCTTTTACCACTTTGGCGATGGTTTCCAGAGCCGCATCTCTCCAGTCTTCCGGTTTCTGCTCTGCCCAGCCATTATTGGGGGTGTACAGGGGATAGTCCTTTCCAGCGGATGCAATCACTTCTCCGGCCTCGTCAAAGAGTACGGTCTTTGTGGAGGAGGTGCCCAGGTCAATACCAATTAAATAATTCATAAGTAAACGTCCTTTCATTTATATTTGCCGCAAGAGGGCATAAAAGATAAGTCCCCTTGGTATTGGACTTATACATTGAAAAAGGCGATGGCGTTTCCGCCACCGCCTAGTTTTTTTAGTATATAGGAAGTCTGTGAAGAGAAGAACGCTGTTTTTGCGTTCTTCTGGATGTTTTTAAACATCTTGGTGAAATCGTAGTTTTGCTTGGCGAGGTACTTACGAGCCTAGCAGAGCATTTCACCTTTTTTATGCAAAAGGATTTTCTGTCTTATAGCGCACGCCCTTTGGCTGATTGTAGCCAATCTCCTCTACATCTACGCCGATATACTTGAACACTTCGTACAGCGTCTTTCCGAAGTGGCCGAACGCGACAGCCCCGTGGTGGGGATAATTGCCCTCGATCAGCACATGGCGGTAGAACCGTCCCATCTCCGGGATGGCGAAGATGCCGATGGAGCCGAAGGAACGGGTGGCAACAGGAAGGACTTCGCCCTGGGCGATGTATGCCCGAAGCTTGGTGTCTGCCGTGCTCTGGAGGCGGAAGAATGTAATCTCTCCCGGCGCAATGTCGCCCTCCAGCGTTCCGTTTGTCACCTCTACAGGGAGAGAGCGAGCCATGATCTTCTGGTACTTCATCTCGCAGAAGGACAATTTATTGGATGCGGTATTTCCGCAGTGGAAGCCCATGAAGGTATCCTTTAATGTGTAGTCAAACTTGCCCTTGATGTCCTCCTCGTAGAGATCTGCGGGCACGGAGTTGTTGATATCCAGAAGAGTGACGGCATCCTGGCTGATTACCGTTCCGATAAACTCGCTCAGGCATCCGTAAATGTCCACCTCGCAGGATACGGGGATGCCCTGTTTGGTCAGGCGGCTGTTTACATAGCAAGGCACGAATCCGAACTGCGTCTGGAATGCCGGCCAGCACTTTCCAGCGATAGCGACATACTTTCTGTAGCCCTTGTGGGCATCGATCCAGTCAAGGAGCGTCAGTTCATACTGTGCCAGTTTTTCCAGAATTTCAGGCTTTTTATTGCCAGCGCCCAACTCTGCTTCCATATCCTTTACCACATCGGGAATGCGGTCATCTCCGGCATGATTGTTAAAGGATTCAAAGAGGTCAAGTTCGGAGTTCTCCTCGATTTCCACGCCCAGATTGTAGAGCTGCTTGATTGGCGCATTGCAGGCCAGGAAGTTCAAGGGGCGGGGGCCGAAGCTGATAATCTTCAGGTCGTTCAGTGCTGCCACTGCCCGCGCGATAGGAACGAACTCGTTAATCATGTCGGCGCATTCCTCTGCTGTTCCCACGGGGTACTCTGGAATGTAGGCCTTCACGTTGCGAAGTTTCAGGTTGTAGCTGGCATTGAGCATGCCGCAGTATGCGTCGCCACGGCCATCTAACAGGCTGTTGCCTGTCTCCTCGGCAGCAGCAACAAACATCTTGGGGCCGTCAAAGTGCTTTGCCAGAAGGGTTTCGGAAATCTCCGGGCCGAAGTTTCCAAGATAGACGCAGAGGGCGTTGCACCCTGCCTTCTTGATATCCTCCAGAGCCTGTACCATGTGGATTTCGCTCTCCACGATGCAGATGGGACATTCGTAGATGTCTGTCGCATCATATTTTTCCGTGTAGGCCTTTACCAGCGCTTTCCTGCGGTCTACAGAGAGCGATTCCGGGAAGCAGTCCCTGCTCACTGCAACGATACCGATTTTGATTTTTGGCATGTTTTCCATTTTGTTAATCCATCCTTTCTTATTTATTATATTAAATCCTAATATAGCAAACGAAAAAAAATTCGTTTTGTCGTTTGCTGCGCTGATTTTTGCTGTGCGAAAACACAGAGTTTTCCTTTTGAAAATCATGCGCATCTAGTGAATTTCTCACTTTTTCATTTTAGTATATCTTGTGTATATTTGCAATAAAAACTGGAAAAAAGATTTCAAATCTTGTGAAAATGTTACTATTTGCGGAGGGGAGAACTGATGGAAACAGTTCATCCCATTGTTAGATAGCACAAGTTGTGCGGGCAGGAGACGGTTTTTTCTTGGCATGGTTTTATTCCCGCGAAGGCAAAGTGGGGATATGTATGCTTGCATCGGGGTATTTGACTGCTAAATGGGTATTTCAGTGGAAAAAGTATCAGTGCGTCGGAAATTATTGCAAAAATATCAATGTTTTTCGTGCATTTTTCACAACCATGTAGTATAATTATGGAAGGGATTTGTGTAAATGCCCAAAAGGTGGTTCTTCTTATGTAGAAAGGTTATCAAAATAGTTTCAGAGAAAGGATGGCGAATTGATATGGCAGAGAGCAGATTGATCGGTGATTACCCGGTAATCGGAATCCGGCCCACCATTGACGGTAGGCGGGGACCATTGAAAGTGAGGGAGTCTTTGGAAGAGCAGACCATGAATATGGCGAAGAGTGCGGCAGAATTGTTCCGCAAGAATATCTGTTATTCCAATGGGGAGCCTGTGAAGGTAATTATCGCAGATACGACGATTGGAAGGGTGGCGGAGGCGGCTGCCTGTGCGGATAAATTCAAGAAAGCGGGAGTGGATATCACCCTTACGGTGACACCCTGCTGGTGCTATGGTTCTGAGACCATGGACATGGATAAGCACACGATCAAAGGCGTGTGGGGATTTAATGGAACAGAGAGGCCTGGCGCAGTATATCTGGCGGCAGTGCTGGCAGGGCATGCCCAGAAGGGACTCCCTGCATTCGGCATCTATGGCAGGGACGTGCAGGAGGCGGATTGCACTGACATCCCGGAGGATGTGCAGGAGAAACTTCTTCGATTTGGCCGGGCCGCTGTGGCAGCTGCCACTATGCGAGGCAAATCCTGGCTGCAGATTGGCTCCGTTACCATGGGCATTGCCGGTTCCATCATTGATCCTAATTTCATTGAGGAATATCTGGGGATGCGGGTGGAATCCGTGGACGAGGTGGAGATTATCCGCCGCATGACCGAGGGCATCTATGATGAGAAGGAGTATGAAAAGGCTCTTTCCTGGACCAAGTCCCACTGCAAGGAGGGATGGGATAAGAATCCTGAGTTTGTGAAGAGGAGTGACGAGCAGAAGGAGAGAGACTGGGAATTTGTAGTGAAGATGATGTGCATCATCAAGGATTTGATGAACGGAAACAAAAATCTTCCGGAGGGAAGAGAGGAAGAGATGGTGGGACATAATGCCATCGCTGCCGGATTCCAGGGTCAGAGGCAGTGGACGGATTTCTATCCCAATGGAGACTTCGCAGAGGCGCTGCTCAATTCTTCCTTTGACTGGAATGGTGCCAGGGAGCCTTATATCCTGGCTACGGAGAATGACGTGCTCAACGGCATTGGCATGTTATTTATGAAACTGCTTACCGGCAGGGCGCAGATTTTTGCAGACGTGCGTACATACTGGAGCCCGGAGGCTGTGAAGAAGGCTGCCGGATACGAGCTGGAGGGCATTGCCAAGGAAGCGGGAGGATTTCTGCATTTGATTAATTCCGGCGCGGCTTGCCTGGATGCCTGCGGCGAGGTGAAGGATGCCGAGGGACAGGGCGTGATGAAGCCCTTCTGGGAGATGACCGAGGAGGATCAGAAGGCTTGTCTGGATGCCACGGAGTGGTGTGCGGCCGATCAGGGATATTTCCGTGGTGGCGGTTTCTCTTCCAGATACCTGACCAGGGCGGAGATGCCGGTTACCATGATCCGACTGAACTTGGTGAAGGGTCTGGGGCCTGTGCTGCAGATCTGCGAAGGTTATACAGTGCAGTTGCCGGACGAGGTTTCCGACAAGTTGTGGAAGCGCACGGATTACACCTGGCCCTGTACTTGGTTTGCTCCCCGCACCACTGGGGAGGGAGCGTTTAAGACTGCCTATGACGTGATGAATAACTGGGGGGCCAATCACGGTGCCATCAGTTACGGGCATATCGGTGCGGATTTGATTACGCTGGCTTCCATTCTCCGCATTCCGGTGTGCATGCATAATGTGCCGGAGGAGGATATCTTCCGTCCCTCCGCATGGAATGCCTTTGGCATGGATAAGGAGGGGCAGGACTACCGCGCCTGTGCAGCCTATGGCCCTCTATATAAACTGTAGGAGTTATTGGGGGAATGAAAAGTTGTCCTAAATAGCAAAAGAAAAGCCTTGGTGATCCTCTATGGAAAGGGAGAGTTGCCAAGGCTCTAAGTTTTATTAGGAAAGTTCCTCTTAGGTTTTGGAAAGTTCTTTTGCGTAGACAAGCCATGCAAATCCCGCCGTAATCAATTCTGTAAAGCAGAAGGCTATCCATACGCCATTTTCTTGGAAAAAGATGCAAAAGAAATATGCTGCCGGTATAATGACAACCAAGTATCTCATCAGGGAGATGAGCAGAGATTTGCCGCCCTTTCCCAAGCCTTCCAGCGAGCCGGAGCAGGTGATGGATACGGCGGATATGACGAATCCCAGGCTAATGATATGCAGGGCCGTTGTGCCGGAATGGATTGTTCTGGCGTTGCTTGTGAACATCCCAATTAGCTGCCCGGGAATCAGCCATGATAATATAGTGCCTAGAAGCATGATTCCCATATTCATTGCCAGTGCGGTACGGTGGATTTTTCTGACCCGTCCGTATTCCTTTGCCCCGAAATTATATCCCATGAGAGGCCGAATGCCCTGAATGATTCCGTTGGCGGTGAGATAAATGAATGTCTGCAATTTGTAATAAACTCCCAGGACAAGGACGTATGTTTCCGAAAAGGATGCAAGTAGTCCGTTTAATACGGAGATCAGCAGGGAAGGCAATGCCAGATTCAATGTGGCAGAGATGCCTACTCCATACATTTTCTTCATAATTGCCCTGTCGAAATGCAGATACTTCCAATGTATTTTAATGGAGGGATGGCAGAATGCATAAAATAATAGATACGCAATCAGGGTGACGCACTGTCCGATTCCGGTGGCATAGGCGGCTCCGTCAATGCCTATGGCCGGGAAGAAGCCGATGCCGAAGATGAGCAGCGGGTCTAGTATGATGTTGGCAATGCAGCCGCATAGCATGCTGAACATGGAGATTTTCATGCTTCCCATGGCTTGGAATATTTTCTCAAATGATAACCCGATGGCTATGACGGGGGAAAATAGAAAAGCCCTGCGGGAATAGGCCAATGCCAGGCGGATGATTTCTTGGTCAGAAGAAAAATTCCTCAGAAACAGAGGCATTCCCCAGATGGACAGGAACAGTAATAAAATTCCATGAGCGAGGCTGAGCATCATGCCTAATGAGGCCGTCCTGCTTGCTTGGGTTTGCTTGCCTGCGCCCAAGTAATATGCGGCACAGGCGTTGATGCCTACCCCGAATCCGATGGCGATGGCGTTGATTGCGTTCTGTACCGGGTAGACCAGTGCCAGGGCGGTCATGGCATCTTCGCTAATCTGGGCCACGAAATAG
>CATKZA010000121.1 GCA_949841235.1 uncultured Clostridiaceae bacterium | reverse complement strand
ACAGGCCATCTGCCTCCATCACGGCGCGCACATTGCGAAGTTTCCCCCTGCCCAGATTCATCACCTGAGTCTGCAGCTCCACCGTCTCTCCCAGCTTGATTTCCCCGGGCAGGCTTACCGGATCAATCCCAATCCTTGCCCGCTGGCTGGCGGACACCTTTACCTCTCCCTGCGCCGTATAGGCATTCGCCTTCCCATCCGCATATTCCATTGCCACGCCGATGCCGTACTGTCCCGCCGGCGCCGCCCCATTGATCTTAAAGGCAAAGGATACCTGACAGGTCTTTCCCGCTGGCAGTTTCTCCACGTAGACCCCGGAAGATTTGCCGAGCAATTCCACATTTTCCTCCGGCGTCACTGCCACCAGCATATTCCTCACAGCCTCTTTCTTACTGGTATTGCGCAGGGTAATCTTCGCATGAAACTTTTCCCCGCAAATCACCCTCTTCTTTGAAAAATGATAGGAATCCACCAGCACCTTTGGCGCAAAGGTGACAGGACGATCTGCGCTGTCCCCCTGGGAAGAACCATCATCTCCGGGCTTCTTCCCATCTCGAATAGTCACATACACGGTGAAATCCTGTGAGATTTCACTTCCCGCCCCGTCCTCGGCCGTCACCGCGATATTCACAGGGTAAGTTCCGTTATAACGCTCCTTCTTTAACTCCAGGGAAAACACCACGAGATAGCAGGATTTCTTCTTCCCCTTCTTTCCAACCCTGTGTCTGCCAAGCCTCACCGCCTTCTCATAATTCTTGCACACGAAGGGAAAGCCTTCCGATTCCCCCAGTTTTGGCGTGGCCGTGATTCGGTTGCCAGACAATTTCCCCTTTGCAATCAGAGGAAGGACAATCACCGCCTTTCTGCCATCCGCCTCAGGGAGATACCCTCTGGCGTAGGAATTTTTCATCCCCTCGTAAATATTCTGATTGTCTATGACAAGCCTGGCACCGCCTTCCCTATCTGATGCTCCTCCAGCATCCTCGCCACCATCCGCCCCTGCCTGATTGCCGGCAGACTTTCCATCCTCCCCGCCATCTGTCCCTGCCTGATCACTGGCAGACTTTCCGGCACCCCCGCCGTCTGTCCCCGTCTCATCTCCCCCATCCCGCACTGCCCCCTCCCCGGACAATGCGCTGGAAAGTATGGAACCGCTCCGGGCATCCGCAGAGGAAATCGCTGTATTTTGACTGATAGCAAGTATACTTATCAGGCAAATCACCCCTATTTTTTTCCATCTCAAACACATCACATCCATTCTATAAAATGACTACCTCGCCATAAATTTCATAATCATCTTCCCATCATTTTCATGATTAACTTTGTCATAAGCTTCATCGTCACTTTGCCATAAGTTTCATGGTTACTTTTCCATAAAGCATGATCTTCACTTTGCTATAAGTTTCATGATTTCTTTTTCATAAAGCATGATCTTCACTTTGCTATAAGTTTCATGGTTACTTTTTCATAAAGCATGATCTTCACTTTGCTATAAGTTTCATGGTTACTTCTCCATAAAGCATGATTATCACTTTTCCATAAATTCATGGCTAATTTGCCATCAAATCCTTTACCTGATCGCAAAGTTCCTCAATATCCTGAGCATTATGGCTAGCAAGGAGAATCGCCTTGCCAGCAGCCTTCAGTTCCTTTAGAAGCGCCCTGATTTCCACCACCCCATGCTGATCCAAACCATTGAAAGGCTCATCCAGCACCAGCACGCCGGGATCCTCCATGATTGCCTGGGCAATTCCCAGTCTCTGGCGCATTCCCAGAGAATACTTTGCCACCGGCTTTTTCATATCGGGAGAAAGTCCTACCCGCTCCAAGGTGTCCCTGATCTCCCTTTTCCCGATTCTACCTTTCAGAGAAGCCAGAATCTTTAAATTCTTGTATCCGGAAATATTGGAAATAAATCCCGGTGTCTCTATAATTACACCAAGGCTGTCCGGGAAATCCACCTCTTTTCCCACCTGCCTGCCATCCACGAGAACCATCCCCCGGTCGCATTTCATAAAGCCGCAGATGCACTTCATCAGCACCGTCTTGCCACTGCCGTTATTCCCCACCACCCCATAGATGCTCCCCGGCGGAATGGAAAGGCTGATGCCCTTTAGCACCTGTTCCTTTCCAAAGGATTTCCATACATTTCTCACTTCAACGCCAGACCTGCTTTCCATAAATCTCCCCCCTTACTCACATTGCCCGCAAACAAACTTACGGTTTCAAACAAACCTTTGGTTTCAAACAAACCTACGGTTTGTTGTTAAAAGCGAACTTAGTGCAATGCGTTAGCGCAAATCTTGTGTCCCCGTAAACTGGAACGAATAATTTTTTATTTTGACCAGCGACGCAATAAAGAGCAGAATGCTCACAAAAGCAAAAAATACATAGGACTGCCACAGTTTGGGCAGATTATCATAGCCAAAGCTGTGCATATAATACGTGGCATGATTCAGAGGGGAAATCCAGCCGCAGATAATATTGGCAAAACGCATTCCCTCCATGGATATCCCAAACCATTCCGCCACGATTTCCGGATTCATCACGATGCCCAATCCGCTGAATATTACGCCCCCGATCATGCCTCCGTTATTCCTGCATAGATTCAAAAACAACACAATGCTTGCCATCGTCACCCCATAGCCGGCCATCAGGAAGAAAATATGCACCGTGCATGCATAGGGCCGGGTCAATTCCAGCACCTTCACAAATGCCGGGACAGCCAGCTGATTTCCAATATCCGAATATCCCAGAATTGCCGCTGTATCGCTCCACATATTTGCCGGATACGCCCTGCCCAGAGAGAGAAGGAGCGTCGCCGCAAAAATAAATAGCATAAAACAAAAGGATGCCAAGATCAAATAGACCATCTGCCCCACCATCCACGTCCAGCGATCCGTCCTCACCATAAAATACGGAACCTCATTGGAGAGATTAGGCATGCTGGAAAACATTAGGAGCAGCAGGATAGATATGGCCAGAACCGACTGGGAATCCCCAAAAGTCCAGATAAAGGTCTCTGCCGCTTGCAGAGACGTGTCATGCCCCTGGGCAAACTGCATCACCTTGTCTGACAGCAAATAGCAAAATATAAATGCCAGCAGAAAGCACATAGCCATCTGTGGATTTCCGTGCCATTTTCTAAAATTCTCCCTCACCATGATGAAAATCTGCCGAAACTTGCCCATGCCCATTCCCCTTTCTTTTTTGAATGCTTTCACATACTACTTCAGCAAAAAAATCGCAGCATTACCTTATTTTCTTCCTCAGTAAATGGGAGTAGATCATTCCGCAAATCAGCAGAAAGCCCGTGAGCATCAAGATTATGCCCGAGTCCCCCAGCACCCACACATGCTCTGGCGCATACCACTCCGCCGGATGAAGGCAGTACAATGCCTTAAAATACCGTTCCACCAATATCACTAACATATAGAAGAGTACAAAAGATCCGCCGTAGGCCACATACCTGCTTTCCGCAGCTGCGGCAAGGGTTGCCGACACTGTCGCCCAAAGCATTCCCGATAGAAAGAGCAGCACATAGTTCCCTTCGGCTTCCTCCTGCTCCCCCCGGGAGCAGATAAAATGCGCAATCGTCAGTAATCCGCCTCCGCTGATGCCGCAGGACAGAAACTTCCCCCAGATATAGGAGGCCATTCCGCATCGGGGCAGATATTGCTTCCAAAAGCCACTCTGGTATTCATTCAGCCATGCGGTGGAATAGGGGAGGGAGGCCAGCACAGGCACGCTGATCTGATAAAAATCCGACCCAAAGCCTGCCCATCGGAGAATGATGCATTCCATCACCAGCCCCGCCACGAAATTCACGCTGAAAAATGCCCGCTTCAAATCCGTCTCAAAACTGTTCATCCCTAATAACCCAATTCCTGATTGATGACAGAGCCGTCAATGGCATTGATGGAGAGAATATTGCCCTTCTTTTCGTACCCTTCCCCATATTTGCCTACTTCCGCCTCGTCAACCACCGTCCCCTCAAAATTCCAAACCGGAACCACCAGACCCGTATCAAAGCTGTCCTTTTCGCTGATTCTGGTATAGACAAGATTCACATCCGTCACCCGAATGGACACTTGTTCCCTCTCCTCGCCCTCCGAAGCATTCTTTGCATTCTCAATCACTACCATCTGCTCAAAGGTATCTTTGATTTCGCTGAAAGGCATGATCTTGCTCTTTTCCACCACGGTCTTGTTGATGGAAAGGGGGGAGAGATAATAAAAATCCACGATTCCGCGATCGTTCACCGACAGAGCCACCGCCTCGCTCTCCCACATTTTCTTCACATACTGGTTTCCCTGAAATCCATCCGTCAGCTTGAATCCGGCCTGGTTATTGACAAACACCCCATCCAATTTTCTAAGGCACAGAAAGCGATAGACCATTCTGTATTTGGCTTCACTGCCGCCCTCCCCGAGAATCTGGGCGTACCTCCCCTTCTCGTAGCACTGGTACTCCTGTAGCCCCAGTTTGCCAAGAAAGTCATTTGCCTGCTTTTCCGCCTCCTGCTCCGATATGGTCAGGGGTTCATTGTCCACGAGCCTTTTCGTCCCTCCCCTCTCATCAACCTCATCTGTTCTTTTTGAAAAATCCGGTGCTTTCCCCTCTTCACAGGGATAAAGCCGGGGAATGTCGCTGCCCACGTCTGCGTGATAGATATTGGAGGAATATCCATTCTTGCTGTAATGGTACCGCAGGCAATTCCCATAGTTTTTAGAATTTTGCATATACAAAGAATGATACTTTTCATCCTTCCCGTCACTCACCCCGTAAAACACCTGTCCGTTGCCATGCAAATCATGGAGCCAGCGATAAAATGAATCCTCCTGATTGCCGTCATACAATTTCTGAATGCTCTGAATCTTATTGTTCAGAGGAAAATCTGTCAGATTGACCTTTGCCGGAGCCTTTTTGTACTCCTCTTTCAATTCCTTGATCTGCTGGGCGTATTCTTCCGCACTCCCCTTGTCCTCTGATTTCTTCGCATCCGCTAAATATCCCTCAGTCTCTCCGATCTCCTTTGCCACCACAGATTTGGTCCTGGCATCCGTCTTGCTCCCATCGTAGAGTGGCACCTTCGGCACCAGAGCCTTCCTCGCCTGATCCAGAAAGTCCTGCTGAATCTTCTTCGCGCTGACACGGTATACGGAGAGTTTCTTCGCTTCCGGGATTTCCACTTTGGCATCTACATCCACTTTCACCTTCAGCTTCTTGTCTTTGATCGTTGTCTGGTAAGTCTCATACTTCTTTTGTACCTCATCCTTTACCTTCTCATAGGAACTGGCATCCTGACCGCCCTCGGCCTGCTCCAGCATTTTGTCCATATTCTTTTCCTTGATAACGGATTTTTCAGGATTGTCGGCACACCCTGCCAAGGCAAACGCCACGATGCCCGCCAGCAACAATGCAATGCCCTTTTTCCTCACTCGCCATTCCTCCTTTTTCATGAAATTCACTTACATCCTATCATGCACTCCATCATCAAGTATTCATCATTTCTTAAACAAAATGTAAAATCATCCTCGTACCCTGTCCCACTTCGCTCACAATCTCTATTTTGCAGTGATGTCGCTCCAAGATCAGTGCGGCAATGGCAAGTCCAAGGCCCGCCCCGCCGCTTTTCCTGCTTCTGGATTTGTCAATCATATAAAAGGGTTCCAGAATCTTCTCCCGTTCCTCCTCTGGAATCCCCTTTCCAAAATCCTCCACCTCAATCACTCCCTCCGATGCCGAGAGAATGATCCTGTCCCCCCGCTTGCTCGCCTTCCTCCCATTGTCAATAAGATTGATCAGAACCTCCGTAAATAAATCCACATCTACAAAGAAGAACTGTCCATTTTCATGGCACTCAAGAATCATCCCATCCTCCGCCAGACTGCTGCCGCAGGCTTCCTTTGCATGCTGGAACAAGATGCTTGCGGACACTTTTTCCAGATGAATCTGTTCCTGCTCTTCCATTAATAGCAAATCCATCATCTTTCTGGACAACCTCTCCAAACGGCAGCTCTCCTCATAAATATAAGAAAGCGCCTCCTCCCTGTCCTCCTCCGAAAGCTTTACCGTCAGAAGGGT
>CATKZA010000120.1 GCA_949841235.1 uncultured Clostridiaceae bacterium | reverse complement strand
AAGCGCTCCTTATGCCTAAACCCATACCAGGCCAAGGCAAGCATTCCGGCAGCCAAGATCCCCAGGGTCGTCCTCCATCTCCACGGCAGCAAAAGCAAAGTCACCACGCAGGCAATGACAAAGGCCGGAACCAAAAAACTCCCAAAATTCACTTGGCACCCAAAGATTTCGCAAAAGGAAACCCATATGCCATAGATTGTGCAGCCCAGACTGCACGGCACGATCAAGTCCTGCTTTTCCATCACCCCTCCGCTCCCTTCATATCACACGAACAATTCCTGCTTCCGCAGCAATTCTTTTTTATCTTTCCCCTGATACTCGGCCACCAGCTGCCCATTGCGCAGACATTGCAATGCGGCATTCAGCGTCAGCCTGGTATTTCCGCAATTCCCCCGGTATTTCTCCTGATGCCACTCCTCCAGCGTCAGCCCTTCCGGAGCAGTGCCAAAATTCTCCAGTTTCTGGAAGAAAAGATACACCTCCTCCTCGCTGCGTATCTCCATACGCCTTACGTCTTGCACTGCGGCATCGTACCATACAAGGCAGTGGGGGCACCCATTCTCCGCCAGAGAAAAAGAGATGGACAAGGCAATCTCCAGATACGTCTCCATATTCCTGGCGAAAGCTTTCGTCCTCCTTCTCTTCATGACTTTCCCGTAATCCAAGAACATATATACCGGACATCCGATTTCCGCAATGCGCTCATTTACCATGATATCTTCCATCTTGGCCGTCAATTTCCAGTGAATGTCCCGCAGCCGATCCCCCGGCTGGTAGCCCCTGATCTGCCATGATTCCTTTGGCTGCTCCTCCCCCCGCACGATCTGCTCTTCCTTCTCCTGGGCATAATCCCTGGTATTCCGCTCCACCACGATAGGAACCGAAACCTTCTCCGGGAAAATGCTGAGAATCGCCTCCCCGCCCATTCTCTTGCGAAAGATGGGAAAAGACAGCATCCCCAGAAAATCAAAAATCTGGGCATTTTTTACCTGAAGGACAATCCTTCCGGAATGCTTTGGCAGAAACCCCAGTCTGATTCTGGTTTCCCCCGCCCGCCTTCCCCCGCCGGGAACCGTAGCATAAAAGACAGTAGTCCTCTTCTCGCCAAACATGGGATAACGCTCCTGTATCCTGACCTTCACCTTCCCCACCGGAAGTCTGCCCTGATTGGACACCAGCAGGTCTACCGGAAGTCTTTGCCCCGCCTCGCCCAAATCCGCAGAGGGCAAAATATGTACCGTGACCTTTCCCGCCATGTACAGAAGGTAGGCGATCATCAGCACTCCGGCAATGGCTTCCCCATATCCCACCAAAATAAAAGCAGTGCTGCGGTATAGCACTGCCATGTAAAATGTAATGGCTATCAATAAAATATACCCAACATACCTTCTCATGCACCACATGTTCTTCGCTCCTATTTCTTCGCCGCCACAGGCTTGTCTACCTGGCCAAGGATTTCTCCCAGCACCTTTTCCGCTGTCACATGGCCTACCCTGGCCTTGGCATTCATCAGAATGCGGTGGGCAGACACATCCAGAAATATGGATTCCACATCTTCCGGCACCACGTAATCCCGCCGGCTCATATATGCCACCGCCTTTGCCATCCTCACCAGCGCAATGGTGCCCCTGGGGCTGATGCCCAGTTCAATCCATCCATTCTCCCTAGTGGCCTGCACCAACTGGCCAATGTAGCGGTATACCTGGTCATGAAGGTACACTTCCTCCACGTCCTGGCGAATCAGCAGCAATTCCCCCCCTGTAATGACGCTGGGAATGTCATTGACTGAAATGCCATTGCTCTTCCCCTTGGCGATGGCAATCTCATCTTCCAGAGAGGGATATCCTATGGTCATGCAGATCATGAACCTGTCCAACTGGGACTCCGGCAACAACTGGGTTCCCACGCTTCCTGCCGGATTCTCCGTGGCAATCACGATAAATGGCTCCGGCACCGGCCTGGTCTCCCCGTCCACCGTGGCGCTGCCCTCCTCCATCACTTCCAAAAGGGCCGACTGGGTCTTGGGAGAGGTGCGGTTAATCTCGTCCCCCAGAAAGAGATTGCACATCACCGCCCCCGGCTGGTACTCAAACTGCCCCGTCTGCTTCTGATACATGGAAAATCCCAGAATGTCAGAAGGCAGCACGTCCGGCGTAAACTGGATGCGCTTGCTCTCCAATGCCATCGCCTTGGAAAAGGCCATGGCAAGGGTGGTCTTTCCCACTCCCGGGATATCGTCAATCAAGATATGGCCGCCCGCCAGGATGGCTGCCATGGCTTTCCTGACGCAATCCTCTTTTCCTATGACGACCTGCCTGACTTCCTCCATGACCTTCATCACTTTCAAATAATTATTCTCCGTCATCTCCCCCATCATATTCCCCTTTCATATGGTTTCTCTCACACGTCCAAAATCCTACAGAATCTTCTCTGTCTTATCCGAGGCATGGATGCGGATGCTGCCGGTTCCCGGCGTGAAATGAATCGTCCGGCCAACCTCGCCGCCTGTGACTTCCCCCACAATGGGAATCCCCAGCGCCTGCAGCTCTCTGTGTACCTGATGCACATTGGCACTTCCGATATCCTCCATGTCCCCGCAACTCTTAAACTCAAACATCTTGGCGCCCCCTACCACTTTCGCCTTCAGCCTGGCCGGCGCGGCGCCGCGATGGCAGATTTCCTGAAACAGCCTCTTGACTCCCGTATCCACATATCTGGCCGAATCCACCATGTCCAAATTCTTGGAAAAAGGAAGCAGGGCATGAAGCAACCCTCCCACCCCCGCTTGCTCATCATATAGGCACACGCCTACGCAGGAGCCCAGGGCATAGGTTGCAATAGATTGTCCACCCTTGCCGTACTTGATCTCCCCAATTCCCACAATGATTTCCTCTTCCAAACGCAACTCTCCATTCCTATTCACGAGGGATTTCCCTGCGCTACTATTTTTCATAGCCGCATCGCCAGACTGGCATACCGCTTCCCGCTACATTGCCATCTGCAAAACCCATTGCTCCGCTCTTTTCTTTTACCGTAAATAATTATAACAAAATGGCTAAGAATATTCAATAATTGACATTCGAAAAAAGAACTCTTATTATAAAAAAGGTGCGATCGTAGTCATTCTAGGCTCGCAATAACCTCGCCATGCATGACTACGATTAGCACCTAGATGCTTAAAGAAAAGCATCTAGAAGAGCGCAAAAACGGCGTTCTTCGCATCGTACACTTCGAGCAGTTTCCTATACATCAATACAGCAAAAACAGAATCATCGTGCTTGCACTTATGGTTCTATGATTTTAAATTCAAGGTGAAAAGATATGAATACAGAAAGAACGGCTAATCCGCTGGGAGAGGCAAAAATCCCCTCCCTATTAGGAAAATTCGCAGTCCCCAGCATCGTTGCCATGCTGGTAAGCTCCCTCTACAACATTGTGGATCAATTTTTTATCGGACAGAAAATCGGAGAATTGGGGAACGCTGCCACCAATATCAGCTTCCCCCTATCCATTTCCTGCATTGCCATCGCCCTGCTCTTCGGCATCGGAGGCTCTTCCTCCTTTAACATCGCCATGGGCAAGGGACAGACCATTCCAGAGGAGCGGGAGCAGGCACCCTACTACATGGGAAACGCCCTGCTCATGATGGGCGTGCTTGGCACCCTCCTGTGCCTCGTTACCCAGGTATTCCTGAAGCCCCTGCTGCTCTTTTTCGGCTCCCCGGACCAGGTACTGCCCTATGCCATCCCCTACACCCGGTATGTTGCCTTGGGCTTTCCCTTCCTCATCATAGCCACCGGAGGCGGCCACCTCATCCGGGCAGACGGAAGGCCTCAGTTTACCATGCTGTGCAACCTGGCCGGGGCAGTGGTCAATACCATTCTGGATGCCCTGTTCGTCTTCGGCCTGGACTGGGGCATGACAGGAGCCGCCCTGGCCACAGTCATAGGCCAGGTAATATCCGGAAGCATGGCCCTCTGGCTCTTAGGGCACTGCCAGAGCATTTCCCTGAGGAAGAAGCATCTGGCATTCCGCAGCAGATACGTGAAGCGGATCATGTCCCTGGGGGCGGCACCCTGCACGAACCAGTTGTCCATGATGGCCGTGCAGATTGTCATGACCAAATCCCTTAAATACTATGGCTCCCTGTCCTCCTACGGAGAATCCGTTCCCATCGCATGCGTGGGCATCATCACGAAAATCAACCAGCTCTACATGGCATTCATCATCGGCATTTCTCAGGGGCTGCAGCCCATCGTGAGCTTTAATTATGGTGCGAAAAAATACTGCCGGGTGAAGAAGGCATATCTCCTGGCCGCCAGCTGGGGCTTGGGGCTATCCGTCCTATTTTTCTCCCTGTTCCAGCTGATCCCCCGCCAGATCATCTCCCTCTTCGGGGAAGGCTCGGAAATGTACTTCACCTTTGCAGTGAACTATTTTCACATCTATCTCTTTTTTACCTTCCTGAACTTCCTGCAGCCCATCAGTTCCAACTTCTTCACCGCCATCGGGAAGCCCAAGGGGGGCATCTTCCTCTCCCTCACACGGCAGATCATCTTCCTGCTGCCCCTGATCATCCTGCTGCCCCTGCCCATGGGCATCGATGGCATCATGTATGCCGGCCCGGTGGCAGACTGCATGGCGGGCATCTGCTCTATGATTATGGTAGGATTGGAATTGCGGAAAAAGCAGTATCGCTAGTAGATTGAATCATCCCGTCTGCTTTACACTCCGCTATCCTCTCTCCCCACACCAGCCCGCCAATCATTATTAAACCACTGCCTTTGCGTCAACCAGTATTTCGCAGCATCTTCAGCATGCTCCTTAAAATTCTTGAATTCTAAATCCGTTGCATAGATTCTATCCTGAGTATACTTTTCAGAAAATACGTACATTCCATGCCATCCATTTGTTTCATGTTCTGCCGTACCTCCATTAACCATAGACACAAACTTTCCATTCTTTAAAAAATCGCCATCCAAAACAATTACCGTACTCCAAAAAAATGATTGCATGGCTTGCATTGACGGCTCCCTATCCCTTGTTACCCTATCGCGAATGCTTGTCTTGCTCTGTATGCAACCATAACAATACTTTTTCTCTTTTGCATTCACTATTGCATATAAATCAAAAACACTTGCATTTATTTGTTCTTTAAGCCAACTAATATCTCTCGGTTCATTGTCAAGTTCTCCAGTTTTTATCAAAATGTTTAAATCTCTTTGCAAAATTATTTCTATGCCAGACTCACTTAATGCCGCCGTTCCTAAAAATTTTATCAGTTCCTCAAAAGCATGTCCGCTAGACTTTTTCCAACTTTGATCTGCACTGATTACTTTAGAAATAGTTTCTGCGTTGTCTATGCCACTCTTCCTATGCACATGAATCTCATAAATCGTTTTCCAAATCAAAGCAGCCTCTACCGTTGGATACTTACGCATTGCTTCTATCGTTGCCTGCTTTATTGCCTCTTTCTGAGCTTGCGTTTCCATATCCTTCAATTTGCCTTCAGGGATCTTCCCTTTCTTCGAAACCGCCAATAACTGACATTGTATACTTAATCGTTCAGTCTGATATGTTTTTTCGTATATTTCTGAACAAAATTTCTTGTATCCCTGCTCCATTATTCATTCTCCTCAATAATCTTTTTGATTTCCCTTCCCCAAGCATAGGCAATCAACGGAGGAACAGCATCTCCTATTTGCTCATACTTATCTTGAATAGTCTTTTCAATATGCGGGATAATATATGGCCCCCCGCAAAAATCATAGGAATCAGGAAAGGACTGCAACCTTGCACACTCTCTTACAGTCAACGCTCTATCATAAATTGGATGTACGAATTCATCAAGGCAATGACTTGTAACAGTAGGCGAAGGCTCGTCTAATTTTAATCTATAATTTCTTTTGATAAACATTTTTTTGGGAAGGATTCGTTTTTCCTGTAACTTTATCCTTTCATCTCCTGTATATTTTTCAAATAAATTTTTTAAACTCTCTCCTTGATGCAGAAGAGCAAACCGCTCCAAAGTACATGCCCTATGCTTCATTGGCATATGATACGTAATTTTGCTATGATCAAACTCCTCCCTGTGCCAAAATGCATCATCTTTAAGCATTTTTGTATATTCTGACTCATCAGACGTGTAATCAGTTCCCTCTTTTCCGCTATTAGCAATAACATTAGG
>CATKZA010000119.1 GCA_949841235.1 uncultured Clostridiaceae bacterium | reverse complement strand
CCAGTGGCTTCTTGCCGATGTGAAACAGGGCAACCGCCTTCTTCATGCACACATAGTAAACCTTGTCCCCCGCCTTCAGAGACTTCTTCTTCTCCACAATCTCTTCCAAATCCTCATACCCCGCCTCCTTCGCCTGGCGGACGATCTCCCGGGTGCATTCCCTCTCCGTCTTTCCCACGCTGAGAAAATCCAGATATTTCTTACAGATCTTCTCTAATTTCTTCAAATCCTTTTCCGTATAATTGTTCCAAATATTCTTTCTCTCCATCCTGTCCATCCTTTCCATCACTAATCACATCGCAAATCACAGAAACAGTCTGCCATCGGCATCAGTTCTCTGCACTGCCGTCGTCTGGCATCACTGCCAAAAAATCTTCCCGTCACAGAGGGAGTCCGCTATAATACGACAAATTCCCCAGTTTCTTTACGCTGCGGCGAATTTCTGCCGAAACCTCTTTCTCTTCCTGCCCCAACTGCCCCATGATAACAGATGCATCCGATTTTTTCCCCTCTTGTTTTCCAGAGGCATCCCTTTTGTTCTCCTCTTCCTCCCAGCCGGCCAATTTCTCCCTGCGGGCAAGCACCCATTCCTCCAGCTGTTCAAACTCTCTTCGATACTGCCCATAGCGCTCTATCCCATCCTGATATATCTCCCAGACAGAATCCTGGCTCTCCCTGCTGGAATCCCAAGGATTCTTCCAGGGCATCTTCTCATGATTCATCACCTTTCTCTTTCGGATGTCATCATCTGTCACCATCAAATTGCTGAAAAGGCCATATTTCCAAACCCAGTGCTCCCACTTCTCCAGTATCTTGCGCTTTTTTTCGCTCCCGCCATAAAATCCACAGGCAATCATGCGCATCAATTTGATTGCGCCAAATACATTTTCCCGCTTTAGCCTGATCTTATAGGTGCGCGCCACTGCCCTTGCCAGAAGATCCGCCAGGCACTCCCTCTCCCTCCTGTCCGTCTCCAAGGACGCGCAGGGCTTGTACTGCGAGGGCAGCGAATCTCTCTTCACCGACAGCAGTTTGGCATCAATGGCCGCCTCCAGCCTGTGATGCAGGCCTCTGGTCGCCTTCTTGGAATAAGGCACCTCCGGGTCATATCCAATCCGGGCGTAAATGTATGGATGCATCATGGTATCCAGGGTGTAATGGGCAAGAGCGCCATAGAGATAGGCAAGCCCCACCTCCATCTCCAGGGAAGATTCCGCCTCCCATATCGTCTGCCACAGGTAGGCAAAAAACCTCGCCGTCCCCTCCTGATGCATCCTGGCCCCCACATTCCGCTCCTCGCCGCATCCCATCATGGGGAAATCATATAAAAATAAATCCGGCCCCTGACAGCCAATGTTGAAAATCCCCCGATGCTCCTCTATCATCCCAAGAAGCTCCTCATTGGTAAACTTGCCAAATACCTCATCTCCAAATATCTCATGCGTAGCAAAACCTGCCATCCAATCACATCTCCTCTCCCATCATTTCTTGCCATTTCTCGCATTTTCTTTCTGCCGCATCACACTACCCCATAATGAACTTCTGAACAGTGTCTCTGCCCATCAAGCCGGGATAGCCAACATATACCCCTGCACCCTATAATCTCTCGCAATGAAAAACAGCAAGCGACCAAAATCTATGCATGCATAAACATTGCTGCAAAATTCTCATGAACAAAATCACATAAACCTTCCCTTGAGATAGAACCAGCCTGCCCCCAGCGCAAAGGCAATCCCCATCTGGCGAATCTTTGCCAGAATATAGTTCTTCACGGAAAGATCCGTATCGCTTAGCACGCTGGCAGTCTGAGCCACGCTGGAAAGCCCGCCAAAGGCGCAAAGCCCCAGGAAAACCCCTCCCTGCAACCAATCCGCCAAATGAAGGCGGGCAAATAGCGCGCCCCCTGTTGTTATCTCCAAAACTCCAATTCCTATGTATTTGAACACGTCGCCTACCGGCAAAACATTTTCCATCCACAGGGCAATGATGGAAAAGAGCATCATATATCCCCCCACCTTGGCAATCACCACAAAAGCATCCAAAATGCTTTCGTCCAGAGAGGCAATCCAGTTTCCCCGGCGGCGGGACACGCCCGCCTCGCTCCGGCCCCCTTCCCTTCTGAAATCATATTTTTTCCAGATCCTGGTCCACAGGGCATTGAGCCAGGCAGACAGATAGAGAAGGGCGCATAATTGGGCCGGCACCTTCATATTCATGCATTCCAGTCCAATGTATTCCAGCATGAACATGGGGCTGGCATTGTTGCAGAAGGAAAGGATATACTGGGCCTCCTCCCGGGAGATCATGCCCCGGCCATATACCTGGGCCACCGTCCGCGCCCCCACGGGATATCCGGACAAAAGCCCGATTGCCACGGGATAGCACCCGGCCCGGCTCACGCCGAACAAACGGCAAAATACAGGAGCAGCCACCCGGCTCACCACCCCGGTAATATTCTCCTTCACCATAAAAGTAGACAGAATCATAAAGGGAAGCAGAGCCGGGAGTACCGTGTGAAACCATAAAAGCAAACCCGTCTTCGCCCCCCGGTTCACCACCTCCGGAAACAAGATAAACAGCAAGATTCCCAGACAGAGCGAAAGCATCATAATTTTTCGTTTCATAGCATATCCACAAACCTCTTTTCCCTTATCCTATGAAATTCACATGCTTTTTATGCCCGGTATTCCAGCATTCTTGCTGATTTAGAACAAACTTCATGCCAAAGCCTTTGAAGAACGCTGCCTTTGCATTCATAAACGAAACCGTAGCATTTCTTAGCCAGCGTTCTTTGCTGGATTAATACTACACGCCATAATCTATGAAGAATGCTGCCTTTGCATTCTTCTTAAACGAAACCGTAGCATTTCTTAGCCAGCGTTCTTTACTGGATCTGAATATACTACACCCCATAATCTATGAAGAATGCTGCCTTTGCATTCTTCTTAAATGAAACCGTAGCATTTCTTGGTCAGTGTTTTTTACTGATCTAGAAATGCTTTTCATTTTTGCTCCAGACATAGCAATAAGCCTGCGTCCTGGCGGCGAAGGGATGATTTGCAATCAATTCCCTCAACTGCGCCTTCGTATACCAGCCCGGCTCAATCTCCTCCACCACGGAAGTACTCTCCCGGAACTCCCCCCTCGCCCTTCCCACGATGCACACATTCGTCTCATTGGAGAATCCCACCGCGCTGTAGCTGATGGGAATCACGTCCTCCACCGCATAAAGCTCCAGTCCCGTCTCCTCCCACAGTTCCCTTTTCGCACTCTCCTCCGGCGTCTCCCCCGCATCAATCAGCCCCGCCGGAAAATTATACACCCACTCCCCGGTGGCCAAGCGAAACTCCCGGTCAATCAAGATCTTCTCCCCCGTCTCGTCGTGCATGATTAGCACCACCGCATCCGGCGTGGTGCTAATCAATTCCTCATGGCTCTCAATATCTCCCTTCCGGCTGATCATTTCATATACCTTCTCACCTCCATCCTCCGTGCGATAGGTAATGTCATAGCGGTGAATGAACCTCCCGCCGATGATTTTCTTAATTCGCTCAAATTTCATATCAATCCTCCATTTTTGGCGTCAGAAGTTTTTCGCATCAATCCCTACTACTGCGCCGCCTTGCACAAAAAACCGGAATAGCCTTCCTCTGTCCTCTTGTCAGTACACTCATGCCTCATATTATCATATCATACCATAGAAAAAACAGGAGTTCAATTTGACAAAATATTTCTTCCAGATATAATGATTGATTGACTGTATCTATAGAACAAAGCGAAAGCGAGGTAACATATGAAGAAAATCAAAGAACTTGGCATGGGGCTTCTGCTATGCCTGGCCATCGCAGTCCCCTCCCACTTCCTTGGAAAGCAATTCCCCATCATCGGAGGCCCGGTGATTGCCATACTGGTCGGCATGATCATCACCCTGTTCTGGAAGGAGAAGGGAATATTCCAAGAGGGCATTCGGTTCACCAGCAAAAAGATATTGCAGTGGGCAGTGATTTTTCTGGGCTTTGGGCTGAATCTGTCCGTGGTACTGGAAACCGGCCGTCAGAGCCTTCCCATCATTCTCTGCACCATCTCTGCCAGCCTGATCATCAGCTTCGCACTACATAAAGCCATGCATGTCCCCGGAAAAATCAGCACACTGGTAGGCGTGGGAAGCTCTATCTGCGGCGGCAGCGCCGTGGCGGCCACCGCCCCGGTCATCCAGGCAGACGACGAGGAAGTGGCCCAGTCCATCAGCGTCATCTTCCTCTTCAACGTGCTGGCGGCATTGATTTTCCCCCATCTCGGCGCAATGGTAGGATTCGCCACAGATTCCGGAGAGGCCTTCGGCATCTTTGCCGGCACAGCGGTAAACGATACCTCCTCTGTCACCGCCTGCGCAGCCACCTGGGACAATCTGTATCACCTGGGCAGCGCCACCCTAGATAAGGCTGTCACGGTCAAGCTCACCAGAACCCTGGCCATCATCCCCATCACTCTAGTGCTGGCGTTGATCCGCACCCGGCAGGAAAAAAGCAACGGCAACAAGGTAGCGCTAAAGAAGATCTTTCCCTTCTTTATCCTGTGGTTTATCGCCGCCTCTCTGATTACCACCATCTGCACCGGCGCATTCCACGTATCCGCAGATTTCTTTGCACCCATGAAGGAGCTCAGCAAATTCCTGATTATCATGGCCATGGGAGCCATCGGTCTGAACACGGACATCATAAAGCTTATCAAGACCGGCGTGAAACCCATTATCATGGGATTTGCCTGCTGGGCCGGCATTACTGCCATCAGCCTGGCGATGCAGCATGTGCTGGGAATCTGGTAATTATTTTTTACTTCTTTCCACAATTCGATATCAGACGAGGATTTTCGGCATTTATGCCCAAATTGCAGTACAGCCTGGCGCCGATCGCCGTGACCAGCAGTTCCGCAACCGGAACCGCCAGCCAAACGCCCGTTATTCCCATCAGAAAAGACAGGGCAAAGGCCATGGGCAGCACCAGCACAATCCCCCGGAGAAGAGATACGGCCTGGGCGGGCAGCGCCCTCTCCAATGCGGCAAAATACATGGAAAGCACGATATTGATTCCCATAAAAGAGATGCCGGAAAAGTAGAGCCTCAATCCACGTCCCGCCATTGTCGCCAAACCGGCATTGCCTTCGCTATTAAATACGGACACCAAGGCATCTTTGCCAAAAAACACAAGAACATAAATGATAATGGACATGGCAAGCACCGTCACCACGCCATATCGAAATACCCGCCGCGCCCCTGCCATTTCCCCCGCCGCACCGGCGTGGCTCACAATGGGCTGCATTCCCTGGGCAACCCCGGTAAACACAGCCACCACCACCAGAGAAATATTCGCCACCACCCCATAGGCCGCCACCCCCACATTTCCGGCAATATCCAGGATGAGCATATTAAACGCAATGATGACAATGCCAGAGGAAACTTCTGTCACCAGAGAGGGGATTCCCAGCACCAACGTGTTCCAGGATATTCCAAATTTCGGCATCGCTCCAAACCAGAAAAAACGATTCCTGCCCCGGAAAAAATGAGCCAGGGATACCAATATGCCTGCGATGGGAGCGCAGCCCGTGGCAAGCACCGCGCCAAACATTCCCAGATGCATGGGGAAAATGAATACATAATCCAGAACGATGTTTGTGAAACTTCCAGCCAGCATAGATATCATGGAAAGCCTGGGATTGCCATCATTTCTGACAAAGCAGACAAGCACATCATTCAGAAGATAGACAGGAGAAAACAGAAGCATCACCTGCAAATAGGTTTCTGTCATCCCCAGCACGATTCCCCTTCCCCCAAACAGCCTGGCCAAATCTCCCGCAAAGAAAAATCCTGCCATCATAAAAGCCACGCCAAGCACCGCCACGATTCCCAGCGTATTGGCAAACATCCTCTCTCCCCGCCGATCCCCCTGTGCCTGATAGACAGAATATTTCGTTGCCCCGCCCATGCCAAGCATCAGCCCGCAGCCGTGAATCACGTTATAGATGGGAATGGCCAGATTCAAAGCCGCCAGCCCCCGGGTTCCCAGTCCTTTAGAAACAAAATAAGTATCCGCCAGGATATAGCAGGACAGCCCCAGCATTCCCAGCACGTTTGATGCCGCATATTTCCTAAATTCTCTCGCATATCCCTCTCTCATATCCCACTAAATCCTTTCTC
>CATKZA010000118.1 GCA_949841235.1 uncultured Clostridiaceae bacterium | reverse complement strand
GTCCAGAAGAAACTCCACATTTTTGACCGTAAGGTTTCTCACATCCTCCAAAGCCCTCGTCCCATAAGGCGCATGGACAGAATCCCCCAGATAAAGGAAATCCTCCCCCGGCATAAGCCGCATCAACTCCCGCAACACGCTAATGCCCCCCACGCCGGAATCAAACACGCCAATCGGTTTTCGCTCTGTCATTTCCCATCCTCATTTCCTGTCAACAAATCCAAGCGCATTGTTACTATTCAGCCTAACGGCTTCATAGTAGCACAGCAGCGCTTTCCCTATCCTATTTCCACTCTATCGGCCGACATACCCATGCCTTCATCAATCTTTATCAATAATTTCTTTATAAAATTCAGAATAATCCTTCCTGCCTTCCTTCATGGCGGCGATAGCAGCCCGGGGATGCTGGTTCAAATGCCCTGTCAGGAGATAAGGAATGGCAAATCCCCAATCAATGCCCTCCGCCTTCAACGGCTCGATATACTTCTCCACAAACTGAATCACCGGGAACAGTTTATATTTGGGATTCTTCAAAAAGCCCAGCAGCAACTCCATAGAGCAGTTTCCCGCTCCCCGGCCCATGCCGCCCATGGTGGCATCCAGATAGGACACGCCCTGGCTGCATGACTCTATGGTATTGGCAAATGCCAGCTGCTGGTTATTGTGGGCGTGCATGCCAATGTATTTCCCATACTTTTCCCCCACTTCCATATACTGTTCCGAAATCCTGCGAATCTGTTCCGGAAACAGGGAGCCAAAGCTATCCACGATATAAATCCCATCCACCGGACTCTTGCCCAGCATCTCCAGCGCCATGTCAAGATCAGACTCCTTAGCATTTGACAGAGCCATAATATTGCAAGTAGTCTCATATCCCTTCCGATGGGCATCCTCAATCATGTCAATGGCCACGGGCATGGTATTCACATATGTTGCCACCCTCACCAGATCAACCGGGCTTTCACTGCGCTCATGGATATCCTCTTTATAATTGCATCTCCCCACGTCAGCCATGATGGAAATCTTCAGATCCGTGTCGTTCTCTCCCACGATTTCACGAATCTGGTCATCCGTGGCAAACTTCCACTTCCCGAATTTCTCTTCATCAAACATCTCCTTGTCCGCGCGATAGCCAAATTCCATGTAATCAACGCCGGCCTTTACATTTGCCTTATATAACGCCCTGATCAGTTCATCTTTAAAATAAAAATCATTCACCAGACCTCCATCGCGAATTGTTGCATCCAACACCTTGATATCTGGACGAAATGATAATAAATCTCCCTTTTGTGCCACTTTCTCTTCCTCCTTTTTATAAAACCGCTCTATTCTTCATCTAGCAACTGCATCATGGTGCAAAGCACTTTCTCAATATCCATGGGCTTTGAAAGATGCTGGTTCATGCCGCTGGAAATCGCCATGCGCTTGTCTTCCTCAAAGGCATTGGCAGACAGGGCAATGATCGGGACCTTAGAATACCTGCCATCCGAAAGCCCCCTGATGGCTTTCGTAGCCTGATACCCATTCATTCTGGGCATCTGAATATCCATCAGAATCACATCGTATTCCTTCTCCCCCTTCTGCAACATCTCCAAAGCAATATCCCCATCCTCTGCCTCGTCTACCAGCAGATGATACTCCTCCAGAAGTTCCCTTGCGATTTCACGATTCAGCTCGTTGTCTTCCACCAGAAGCACCTGCTTCCCCGCCAATTCGGAAAAAGAACGCCTCTCTTCCCGAGCATGCGCATCCTTCTCTTCCATCTCCCGCACAACCTGAAAGGGAAGGCGGACAGTAAAGGTACTCCCCATTCCCACTTCGCTTTCCGTCTCGATGCTTCCATTCATCAAGTCCACGATATTCTTGGTAATGGGAAGGCCCAGGCCCATGCCAATACTTCCTGACACAGTGGTATTCTTTTCCCGCTCAAAGGGAAGGAATATTTTGGCAAGAAATTCCGGCGCAATCCCAACCCCTGTATCCCGAATGACAAATTCATAATTTTCTATGCCATAGCTGAGAGATTCATACTGCCGGATTTTCACATCAATCTTTCCACCGCTAGGCGTGAATTTCACCGCATTGCTAACCAGAGTATATAGCACCTGCTTCACCCGTGTCGGATCGCATAATACCATCCTATCCTTTAAGCCGGAAAAATCATAGCCGAAATTCAATTTCTTATCGTGAATGTCCTTCTCCACCATCTGGTATACCTGGGGCATCATTTCCAGCAGATCATAACTCTCCACCTCAATCTGCAGCCTGTCCGCCTCAATGCGGCTCATATCCAGAATGTCATCAATCAGGCGCAGAAGTATCTGGGAGGAATCCTGAATCTTCCGAAGGCATTCCCTCATCTTTTCCGGGCTATTCCCATGGCGCAGCCCCAGTTCCGCAAAGCCAACCACTGCATTCATCGGCGTTCTGATATCATGGGACATGTTTGCCAAAAATATGGTCTTGGCCTCGCTGGCCTGTCTGGCACGCATAAAGGCACTCTCCAGAAGAAGCCTCTGCTGGTTCTCCTTCTGCACCAATTTCTCAATGCTCCGGATGCCCAGAGTCACTGTAACGGGAACTCCCTTGTCCCTGTCACTGACAGTAAATACCATGACGCACCATTCCACCGTAGAATCCGACCGCATCCGGCGATACCGGTACTCCACGCTATCCCTCTCCACCAAGGTCTGCCGCAAATGATCTGGCTGAAGCAGGTTGCGAAGTCTCTTCCCGTCCTCCTCCATCACATTCTCAGGAGTAATATAAGAGTCTATCGTATCTATGTATCTTTTATTTTCTTCATTGTTAATATCAGGATAAATCTCCCTGGAATATCCATCTCTGAGATTGATCATATATACTTTCACAAAAGAATACACTGTGCTTTCCAGGGATTTCCGCAAAAGTTCCTGGTCAACCGCAAGATCCATCAGCCTTTTCTTCTGCTTGATATTCCGCTCCATCTTCTCCGTGACATCCGTAATAAATACATAGAAAACATCTCCATAAATATCACTTATCACGAAATGGCCGAAGTCTTCTATCCATTTGACTTCACCGTCCTTGGACAAAGCCCGATATTCCACATAGTCAAAATTCCTCGGGTTGCCGGCAATCTGATCCGCTATGCTCTTCTCCACCCGCTCCAGATCCTCCGGGTGAACCATTCCCTTAAAGGAGCCATGCGTATATTCCAAGAACTCTTCCTTCGTCTCGCAACCATACAGGTAGATAACTTCCTGATTGGCATAGATAATCTCTTCCGCCCCATGCGCATAATAAATGAAGAAACCGCCGGGAATGCCCTTGACAATCTCTTCTATCTCAATTTTCTTAATTGCCTCCACAGTGCCATTCTCCCTATATTATCGTTACCAAAACCTTCGCTATCTTAATCATTTTACCATAAAACAACAATAGGGGCAACTAAAAGAACTGCCAGCAGTATGCACCGCTGACAGCTTCATAATTTACGTAGCACCCAAAATGCCGGTTCCTGAATTTTGAGTCCTAGCCAAACGCTAGGTGGGCAACCGCATCCGCACTTCTGCCTTCCGCTGCATGGCGGCCTGGCATCCGTGCAAAAATGTAGGAATCCCAATCAAAAAGTGTAGGTTCAAAATGTCAGGAGTTATCGAACACCCCAGGTGTATTTCCTACTATCCTGTAAAACCTGTAATTAAAGTATATACATTTTCGTCAAAAAATACAACTATAAAATACAAAAAAATTTGCTTATTTCTGGATACGAGTTACTATTCACGGCGATTTCTGGAAAAATACTAGAATCGTTGTGCTTGCACATAAGATTCTAGCACTTTTCCAGAAATCAGCTGTGGAGGCTGTTCTAAACACATTAAGTAAAACAAAAGCTGCTGATTTTGCAGCTCACTGACAGCTTGCTGGCAGGTTTTACGCATGTTGTTTAGAACAGCCGTGAATAGTAACGGATAAACGACTGTAATTCGTCACAAATCCTTACTATACTATTCAAATCCCTCCGTGGAGGTACACTCCTCGAAATCGAAATAAAATGTCGCGCCCTTGCCCTCCTCGCTCTCCACCGTGATATCCCCCCCATGGCGCAGGGCAATCTGCCTGGCAATCATCAACCCCAGCCCCGTCCCCTTCTCATTCTGCCGCATCTTGGAGGTATAGAACTTCTCAAAAATATATGGAATCTGCTCTTCTGATATCCCCACGCCGAAATCCTGTATGGAAACCAGCAGTCTGCCCTCTCTTCTCTCCAGACGGATGTTCACCTGACCTTTGGGATGAGAGAATTTGATGGCATTGTCCAAAATCACCAGAAACATCTGGCGCAATCTGCCATAATCTCCCAGCATCAGGCAGGGTTCCCCCCGGGGTGCCTGGAAATCAACAGAAATCTCCTTTTTCTGCGCCAGCATCTTCCCGCTGCGGAGCACGTCGCCAAATATCTGGGTCAGGCTTACCGGCTCCTTCTCAATCTGAAAATCCGGGTTCTGCATCTTCGAGAGAACAAACAGATCCTCCACCAGCCGCTCCATCCCCTGGCACTCCTGCAACATCTTCTGGTGCAGTTCCCGCACTTGTCCCGGCTCTTCTATCACCCCATCCGCCAGCGTCTCCGTATAGCCTCGGATTACCGTAATGGGGGTGCGCAATTCATGGGATACGTTGGCAAAGAAATCCCGCCGCACCTGCTCCAGCTCTTCCCGCTCCTTTCGGCATGCCGCAGCCGCCCCGCCAGATAATCCAAGGACTTCTCCAGAATGCCAATCTGGGAACGAGGCTTTTTTACAGAAATCTTGCTGTAATCTCCCCCCGCAAGTTTGGAAATGTTTTTCCCGATTCTGGAAAGAGGCGTGGAAAGATATCTGGCAAAGAGCATGGCAACCACATAGGAAACCACGATAGCCAGCACGACGCTTAGAGCGATCAGGTATTTCCCTTCCCGTATCCCCATGGTCTGCCTGTCTATCATGGATACCATCATCACAGCACCGCAAGTCTCCCCGGTCTCCTTATCTACCACCGGCAGAACCACGCTCAGGGTCGTCATGCCATAGGTGCTGTCATACTCAGCATGGGAATGAATCATTCCGTTTTTAAAGGTCTGGGATAAAAGTTTCTGCGTGCCCTTGGAGATATTCCCCTCATCCGCATCCGCATTTGCAAACTCTTCCGGCAAAGGCTTTTCCGCTTTCTTCTTCGATATGATCCAAACATCCGTATTTTCCGCCCGCTCCAGTTCATCTACGTAGGCATTGTACTTCTGAAACTTATCTTCGCTTTTCTTGTAGGCAAAGTTTGACACCCTCTTTGAAATAATTTTCCCCTGCTTAGTGAGCAGCTTGGTATACGAGCGCACATAATTCTTTTCATAGAGGGCTATGAATATGAATCCGGTGAGGACCCCGGTCAGTGCCAGTATGAAAGCGAAGGACAAATAAAGCTTCGCAACCACATCATTCCCTTGCAGCCAGCGAAACAGAGACCGCACAACTCTCCGTCTCCTCTTTCTTCCCTTCTTCCCCATAGGCTACATATCCTCCGGCTCAATCTCAAACTTGTATCCCACGCCCCAAATCGTCTTGATGCTCCACGCCGGATGCTCCACCGTATCTAATTTCGCCCGAAGGCGCTTGATATGGGAATCCACCGTTCTGCTGTCCCCATAATAGTCATACCCCCACAAGCTGTCCAGCAGGTTATCCCTGGTAAATACCTTGTTGGGATGCTCTGCCAAAGTCCACATCGTCTCGATCTCTTTCTTCGTCAGGGGAATCCGCTTCCCATCCACCTGAAAAGAGTATTCTTCCAGATTGACTACCATATTATTGATGCGCAGCACATTTTCCTGTTCCCTGCCCGGTTCCACATTTCCCAGACGGCGCAGCACCGCCCGAAGCCTGGCCATCACTTCGCTGGGGCTGAAAGGCTTGACAATATAGTCATCTGCCCCGATATCCAGTCCCATGATTTTATCATAGTCCTCCCCCCTGGCGGTGATTAGGATGATCGGCACGCTGGATTTCCTGCGGATATCCTTGCACACCTGGTATCCATCTTTCAACGGCATCATTACATCCAAGAGGATTGCCTTGGGATCATACTGCTCAAACATCTGCTCCGCCTCCAATCCATCTTTGGCAATCAGAGGCTCATATCCCTCTTTTTTCACGTACACGGCCAAAATATCCGTAATATCCT
>CATKZA010000117.1 GCA_949841235.1 uncultured Clostridiaceae bacterium | reverse complement strand
AGGAAACTTTTCCTTTTCTATAGAGTAATAAGCCCTCCAGTCGAGGCGCGCAAATACATATGATTATGTCGCGACAACAAATTAAAAAGTTATGAATAAGGAGGAAACGTCTATGCAGTATGCAATAGAATTATATTTTAATCAAGAAATGGAAAATCAGTTGTCTCAATTAGCCAAAGGAATCGCAGACAGAAAAATCAGCACAAAATTCATGGAATGGAAAACAAGGCCACACCTTACCTTAGCTTGCTTTAACGATGTGAATGAGGCCGAATGTATTGAAAAGTTGAAACTTTTTGCAGAAAATCATCCTGCAATGCCTGCATATATCGGTTCCGTAGGAATGTTTAATGATACGAAAACTGTTTTCGTGTCACCCATGATGACCAGCAGCATGTATCAATTTCAAAGAGAGTTGCATGCAACGCTAGAGGATTTTGACGCAAATGGGTGGGAATGGTATTTTCCCGACCGCTGGGTTCCCCATTGCACAATGGCACTCACAAAAGATGATGATGCAGAAGCATTTTTTAGGGCAAGCGACTACATATTGCATGAATTTAAAAAAATGTCGGGAATGTTTACTTCCATTGGCTTGGTTAAAATTACATTTCCGGTGGAGGAAATTCACACGTCAGAGCTTGCCTCATAACAAATCAAGGCTCAGCTGTCCTTCCCGGATTGACTTCATCTTCTTCGCCGTCACCCTGTCCCCCTCCATGACTTCTCCACAGAGGAGTGGGGAATCGGGGTGATACCCGTCTTTTGCGCCATCCCAGCCCTGATTCGCATAGCAATATACGCATCCATTCCTACAGGTATGGTAGGTGCCAATCTCCACGCTCTCCAAGCATCCACAGGCCTCTCTCTGGCCCTTGTCCTTCCGCCCATGGATTTTGCACCCGATGATCCTTTCTATCAAATCTTCATCAATGCAACAATTATGTTTTATCCCGCACAGCTGCAAATCCATCTTCTCCGCACAGGTAGCAATTTCCATGCCATTCTCTCCTGCAATGCGGCTGAGAGCCTTTGCAAATGTCAGCAAATTGCTTTGATCCAGTTCTTCCATGCCAAGCATATCCAATTCCCGCTGTATCTTTGCATAACGATCCACAAAACTAATCACGCATTTTTCCGTATAGCCCTTTAAGGAGCCGGCTATTTCCTGAAAGGCACGCAAATGATATTCCGGCGTATATTTCCCAGTAAAAATAATCGGGTCATACCGCCAAATCACCCTCTGGCTTCCAATTCTTTCAGATAATTTCTGAAAGATAGGAATCATCACCTTCTTTTTATGTGGCACGTTGCGCTCCACATCTGCCCCGTAACCTGTCAGGGTGAATTGAAAATAATACGGATAGGCATTGATCTCATCTAACCGATCCATCATCGGTTCCGGGTTTTTCGTCCAAAATACAATGCAGTCCACCACTTCAGGAGACAAGTCAATCCTGCTAATCTGGTGAGCATTCATGGGATTTCTCACATACAGGAATCCTTCCCTGATTCGATTGTAAAACCATTCTGAATAATAATTGGGGATATCCGTCCTCCTACTTGCGCTTAAAATCATACTGATCTCCATCTCCAATCATAAAACTTCAAACCTTTCTGTCAGCACGCCAATTCCCGCCCCAGCGCAAAGGAATAAATCCATCTCTCCGCCACGTTCTTTCCTGTCAATTTCTCCAACGCCTTGGCGTAATAATCCAACTGGGCGCGATACTTCTCCACCAGTTCCTCTTCCTGCCCCGGCCTTGCGGAATCCGTCTTATAATCCACCAGCACGATTTCCTCCCCCTGGAAGAAAAAGGCATCAATAATTCCCTGCACGATAATCATGGCATCGCTATCCTGCTCTGGGTAGATTTCCCTAGCGGGCAGTCCCATCATGAAGGGTTGCTCCAGCCGAAGATTTCCCTCACTGTGTGCCTGAACCATGCGCCGGCCAATATCCGATAACAAAAATTCAGTAAACTTGCCACTATGCAGTACCTGCCGCTCCTGAACAGTCATATAGCCTGCCGCCACCATCTCCTCCAAATAACCATCAAACTCCGATTGCGTCCAATTCCCCCCGCTATTCCGAATCTCCTCATAGGGAAAACGCTCCATCACCATATGATACAGCGTACCCCTGGCCGCCCCGGACAATTCCCTTTCCTCCTGCAAAAATGCAGGACGGGGAATCTCTAACTCTTCTACTATCAGATTTTTTTCTGAAGATTCCTTTCCATATTTTATCTCCTCTCCAGAATATAAACCCTCACCCTTTGCATCAATATCCCTTCTCCCCTTCCCGCTCTTTTCCGATACCCTTCTGGCAATCGCCTCCCAGGAAAGCCCCTCCTCTTCCTCCATCTGTACCGCCCTGATAATCGCCTGTCTCTTTAATTCCGACACGGATATCTTCACTGGCAATTCCGCTTCGGACTGGTAGGGATAGCAATAATTCCGCTGACGATCCAATGCCTCCCGCATTTCCTCATCAAACACATTGGTCGTATCCATCTCCCTCAATTCCCGGCAAAGAGACAACTCCCTCTTCTGCTCCTCCACCTCTGCCGTGACAGCATCCTCCGGGCAGACAATCTCTACCCGAAACAAATCATCCCCATCAGCCAAGGCTCCCTCTCTCCCCACCACCACCGGGGCAATCCAATCCAGATAGGTCTGGGCGCTGCTGAGAGCCGAAAAGTCCATATTTCCTCCCCGCTCTTCCCATGTCTCCAGCCTCTTCTCCACATCAGAAGCAGTTCCAGTTATCACCAATTTCTCCTTCGCCCTAGTCAGAGCCACATAAAGCACACGGATTTCCTCTGCCAAAGTACCCAGCACCACCTGATTCGCAATGAATTTCTTCGCAAGGGTGGGCTGCTTTACCCGCAGATCCAAATCCACGTAATCGCACCCCACCCCAAATTCACTGTCAATCACCGTACTCTTCCTAGCATCCATCAAGTTAAATCTCTTTCCCATTCCCGCCACGAAAACCACAGGAAACTCCAGCCCCTTGCTCTTATGGATGGTCATGATCCGCACTGCATTGGCATTCTCCCCATCCACTGCGGCCTCCCCGAAGTCCACTTCGGACTTCTGCAAACTCTCAATATATCTGGCAAAGCCATAGATTCCCCGATGCCCATTGCGGGCAAACTCCAGAGATTGCTGTAGCAGAATATCCAAATTTGCACGCCGCTTCTCCCCGGAAGGCATGGCAGACATATACTGATAATATCCCGTCTCGTTATAGATTTTTCTCAACAGCTCATAGACAGAATGGGTTCCCCCATAAGTGCGATAGCCATGCAATCTGTCCATAAACTGAGCCAGTTTTTCCCGCAGGGCGGCATCCTCCCCCTCTTTCAGATAGGACTCCACCTGATCCAGATAATTAGAATCCCCCTCCATCGTCCCAATCCACGCCATCTCTTCATCCGTCAATTCTCCCAGGCAGGAGCGAAGCACTGCTGCCAGCGGGATATCCTGCCTTGGATTGTCAATCACATGGAGGAAATTCAATATGGTCTCCACCTCCAGAGAATTAAAATATCCCGTGCGGGTATCGGCAAAAGCAGGGATTCCCATATCATTCAAAACCCCCACAAACTCCTCGGCCCAGCCTGTAACACTGCGCAAAAGTATCGCCACATCCCCGTATGTCACCGGGCGATATCCATGCTTCCCCTGTACATACATGGGCTGATCACCCTGTACCATCCCACGTATTTTCTCACCAATGACCGCCGCCTCCAGAGACTTTCTCTCCAGAGTGATATCATCACTTTTCTGCTCTATCAGTACAAGTTCCGTCTTTCCCCCGGTAGGATGCTGACATGCCTCAAAAGTCATCCCGGGTACCAGCCTTGCCGCCTCATCATAGGAAATCCCCCCCAGGCTCTCCTGCATAATATGTTCAAAGATCCAGTTGGCACTCTCCAAAACCCCCGCCCTGCTGCGGAAATTCCTGCTCAAATCAATTCGGCGGTTCTCCCCCTTCTCTGCGGAAACCATGCTCTGGCTATCTTGTCGCATTTCCCCTTCTTCCGTGGAGACCATGCTCTGACCTTCTTGTCGGATTTCCCCTTTTTTCATGGAAACCATGCTCTGGCCTTCCTGTCGCATTTCCCCTTTTTTCATGGAAACCATGTTCTGATCTTCTCGTTGCATTCCTCCTTCTTCCGTAGAATTAGAAAATGTCTTATATTTATGAAGAAATATCTCCGGCTTAGCCATGCGAAACTTATAAATGCTCTGCTTCACGTCCCCCACCATGAAAAGATACGGCTTCTCCCCCTTCCCCCCGCACAAGCTGGTGAGAAGAAGTTCCTGTACCTCATTGCTGTCCTGATACTCATCCGTCAGTATTTCATCAAAATATAGCTGGAGTTCCTTCGCCGTCTGGCTGGGCATCACGGCTCCATCCTCCCCCCGCTCCGTCAGGATTTCCAGGGCAAGATGCTCCATATCGGAGAAATCCAATATCTGCTCCTCTCGCTTTTTGTCTGAAAACGCCCTCCCAAACTCCAACGTCAGAGAAATCAGTTCCTCCATCGGCTCCCGCATCTGCATCATATCCGAAAGCATCTCCTCCGGGTGCTGGAAGAAGAATTTCTTTCGCAATTCCAGAATGCCCTTTTTCATGTAGCCTTCCCGCATAGACTGCACACGGCTCTTCTTCTCAGCAGACACGGCCTCTGCTTTCTTCCCTCGGATGGCCTTCAGCTTCACCGCCTCAAATCCCCCCAGCAATTCTCCCCACTGGCAATAGGTCTCCGCCTCTTCCAAACGTTCCAGAAAATCTACGTCAGATGCCACGGCCTCCTGATATGGCTCTGGCCCTCCATCCTCCCGACACAGTGCCAATGCCCTTCTGGCCATTCCAAGATACTCGCCGACGCATCGCCTGACATATGCGAGAAGCTCCCCCATCCACCGGCTCCCTTCCATCCGTTCTACATTTGTAGAATTGTATATCTCCCCAAGACCGATGAGCCATTCCTCAGGAAAGGGATAACTGGTAGACTTTTCATAGAGGGTCAATACCACATCTTCTATGCCCTTATCCGTCCTTCCCGGGGAAAAGATATTCGTAAAGTTCAGAAATCTTTCATCCCCCTCTTCCCTGGCATGAAGATATTTCTCCTCCAAGAGTTCCTCCAGAATCTCCTGCTTCATCATTCCCAAATCTGTCTCATCCCCCACCCGATACACCGGATCCAGATCAATCACATGAAAATAATTCCGCAAAATCCATTGGCAGAAACTATCAATCGTAGTAATCTGCGCACTGTGAAGCAAACTGGCCTGTCTGGCAATATGCTCATTTCCCGGCTCCTCCTGCAAACGCTCCTCCAGTGCCGCCCCGATACGACTGCGCATCTCAGAAGCCGCCGCCTTGGTGAAAGTCACCACCAGAAGCCGATCAATGTCGCAGGGGGATTCATCCCGGCTAATCTTGGCAATAATTCTCTCCACCAGCACTGCCGTCTTGCCGGACCCCGCCGCCGCTGACACCAGAATATTCTGATCTCGCAGGGAGATCACCTCCTGCTGTTCCTTCGTCCACTGTGGCTTGCCCATCTCTTTACCTCTTTTCTACACAATATACTGCACTTACTATTCTCATGCCTCTTCCATCATTTCCATGGTAGCACCGCCAGTCACTCAATTTCTTCCCTTACCTTCCGAGGCGCATCATCATCGCTCGACTCATTTTCTTCCCTCACCTTCCGAAGCACATCATCATCGCTTAACTTCTCTATCATGCGGTACGCATTGCCGGGCAGTCTCGTGTCAAAGCGGCAAATCCCCCGATAGGCACAATACATGCATGCATTTTCCCCGCTGCTGTCCATTTTTCGGTAAGGGTTCACCTCCACATGCCCCGCCATAATCTCATCCCGTATCGTCTTAAGCTTTTCCTCCGTAAATGTCATCAAATCCTCAAAATCCCCGGTAGTCACCGCCTTAGAAATCTTCTTCAAGCCCCCATCCTTATTGGTGGCAATGGGCATGATGGAAGAACTCACATTTGCCGCCAGCCCCTGCTCCCCTGCCAGAGAATCATCCATAGCCGGCAGAATCGGATCATCCTCATTCAGCAAGCCATCCATCCGCAGGTCTCTCAAAATCTGCTGCTGAATCTCCTCTCTCTCGCCCTGTCCCTCCAGCGTGGGATCAGCGATATGATATTAT